>JAQTMJ010000086.1 GCA_028714395.1 Candidatus Iainarchaeum sp.
GGTGCCGCCGCTGTTCTCCTCTGACCCGGCCAACGAGGCGCTCAAGAAATACTCGGAACTCGAGGAGAAAATCCCCAAGGAATCCGGGAAGATAGACGAATCCGAAGTGAAGCAGCGCATGCTCGAGCTCACCAAGCAGCTCTTCAGGGAAAAGAGCATCACCCAGAGGCAGAAGATAAAGACCGAAATAACTTCGCTGCGCGAGATGCTCTCCAAAAAGCCAGCGGCGAAGCGTTCGGTTTCCTACCTTGCAAGCTTCTTCAACTCCATGGAAGTGGACCAGAAGATGGAGCTCGCGGCCGCGAAGGACAGCCTTTCCAAAGAATACAGGGAGAACCTGGCCAAGACGCTCGAAGCTTTCTCTTCCTCGCTCAAGCTCACCAAAAACGAGGAGGACCGCAGGCGCATCTACGCGGCCCTTGTCTCCGACCTCCAGGCTCTCCAGGCCCAGGTGGAAACCCTGGGCGACAAGTATGAATCCTTTTTCCTCAAGGAGCATGCGCTTTCCCTCCAGAAGCTCAGGGACCTGGCGGGCATGAAGAACGAAAAGGCGGTCATGGAAAGCATAGACGCGCGAGCCAGCGCCATAGGGCTTTCCTACGCCGCTGACTTCCTCTCTTTCCAGGAGGCGGTCAGGAACGAGATTTCATCCATAATAAAGACCAAGAAGCACGAGGCCCTCGAAACCACCATGAGCAAGGAGATGGAGATGGTGCTTTCCATAGTCAACATGGGCGCCGAGGAGCTCCTCAGGTATACCCATGCGCACCATCCCGACAAATACGCCGAATTCGAGAAGGGCAGGATAACCAAGCTCGAACTGCTCTCCCAGGCCAGAATGCTGGTGGCCAGGGATTCCGGGCTGGGCAAGGATACTATAAATAAATATTTCGGTGATATATAACCGAGGTCAGTCCCATGAAAGAAGACGCAGAAGAACAAAAAATTGCCCAGGCGCCGCGGCCGGCGAAGGCCAAGAAGCAGAGGACGTTTTCACCCTTCGCGGAAATGCTGGTGCCCTATTTCCCGGACCTGAAGAAGAAGCTCTACCGCGCTTCCATGGCCGAAACCCCGGCCCAATTCCTGGAGCGGGTGATAGGCTCGTCCATCCTGCTTTCCGCCACCGCGGCCCTGCTGCTCGGGCTGGTGTTCAGCGTCGTGTCCGTAAACGTGCTGTTCGCGCTCCTGGCATTCGTAATCCTGCTGCCCCTGTCATTCCTCTACCTGATGTTCTATCCCGAAGCGAGGATAGTGCGGCGCCAGCAGGACATAGATTCGGAGTTGGTGTTCGCAGGCAGGCACATACTCATAGCCCTCCGCGCCGGCATGCCGCTCTTCGACGCCCTGGTCGGGGTTTCAAGCGGCTACGGGGCCGTGAGCGAGGAGTTCCGCCGCATAGTGGAAAAAATAAACCTGGGCATACCCATGGGCCAGGCGCTCCGCGAAGCCGGGACCAATACCACCAGCGGCGCGTTCGCGAGGATAGTGATGCAGATAGCCAACGCCATATCCTCGGGCGCGGACGTTTCCTCATCGCTGGAGATCGTGCTGAACCAGATTGCCCGAGAGCAGGCCATAGCGCTCAAGGCCTACGGCCAGAAACTCAACCCGATCATAATGTTCTACATGATAATGGGCATAATATTCCCTTCTCTGGGGGTCGCGTTCGCGATAATACTGTTTTCGCTGGTGAGCAGCGGGACCATAGGGCTCACCCCGGTGTCCCTGATATACGTGCTGGTGGTCATATCCCTGGTGCAGTATCTTTTCCTCAGCCTTGTGGAAAGCTCAAGGCCGAAGTATGTGTTGTGATAGCATGGCGTCATTCAATTTCGAGAACCTGGGAAGGATTTTCTCAAGGGAGCAGATGCGCTCCTTCGGGAAGCGGATACACGCTGCGGGCATAATAACGTCCCCGGAAGCCTTCGCCGGCTACATCGTTTTGACCGCCTTCTTCTCAATCCTTTTCCTGGCGCTCGTGCTCGTGCTGCTTCCGTCCTCGGCAACCTACTTCTATTCGCTGACCGGGACGCTCGCGGGACTGAAGCTTCCTGCGCTGCTGCTCAGAATCATCGCAGTGGCGCTCATAGTCGCGGTTTCCGCAATCGCAGTGATATTATCGGTCTATTTCCTTCTCTCGGCAATCCTGATACTGCGCACCGAGGCCCGGAAAAACGCGGTCGAAGTGATACTTCCGGATTTCCTCACGCTGATAAGCGCCAACGTCCGCGCGGGCATGACCCTGGACCAGGCCATATGGTATTCGGCCAAGCCCGAGTTCGGCATACTCAGCATAGAGGTAAAAAACGTGATGAAAGGCGCGTTCAGCGGCGAATCCCTCAATGCGGCCCTGGACACGCTCAGCGAGCGCTTCGATTCCAAGGTGCTGGACAGGACCATACGGCTGATAAAGCAGGCCTCCTACACCGGGGGCGAAGTCGCAAGGGTGCTCGAGATGACCGCCTCGGACGCCAGGGAAACCGCGATACTCAGGAAGGACATCGCGGCATCGCTGCTCATATACGAGATATTCGTGGTGATTTCAGCGGCCCTGGGCGCGCCATTCCTCTTCGCGGTCGTGAGCAAGCTCCTGGGCATACTTGAAAAATCGTTCCAGTTCGTGCCCCAGACCACTACGAACATGGTGAGCTTCATAAGGCCCACCGCGCCGCTCGTGACTTCCACGGATTTCTATTACTTCTCCATAATTTCCATATTCGTAACCGTGTTCATATCCGCGCTCATGGTGGGCTCGGTGCAGACCGGCTCCAAGAACCAGGGGCTCAAGTACTTCCCGTTCATGGTGGTGCTGGCCTACCTGGTCTACTTCCTGGTGAATTCCCTGCTCACATCTTTATTCGCTAGCATGGTTTGAAAGAGTATGAGGTGATATGCAATGAACGGTTTTGGCAAGAAGAAGGGGCAGGCCGCCATAGAGTACCTGATGACCTATGGATGGGCATTGCTCGTAATCGCGATTGTGATAGTTGCGCTCTACGTGATAATGCAGAACCAGGTTAGGAGCGACAAATGCATAGCCTCCACCGGCTTCACCTGCGACGTTCCCCAGGTCTACGTGGACAGCTCCGGGAACGCGTTCATGAGCGTGAGATTCTACAACGACCAGCTGCAGGGCATAAAGGTCAAGAAAGTGACCTGCACCACCAATCCGAGCAACCAGGCCGATCCGGCGCTGGTGGATTTGCTGTCTCCGCCGCAGGAAATACCGAACGGCTTCAACGGCAACTTCACCATGGCGTGCAAGAACGGCGCGACCCCGGTCAAGTTTGCCGCGGGCCAGCAGTTCAACGGCTACCTGATAGTATGGTACAACTACGACAACGACCCCAATCCCGACGTGTTCAGGAAGACGGACGCGAGCGCCTCCACCACGGTCGTGAAAAGCACCTGATTTTTCCTTTTTCTATTTTTTCTTTCTTGTTCTGGGTTAGCCCCTGCCGGTTTTCGCCCCTCAGCTTCCGTACATTCTCCCCTTCCCAATCATATTGAGAATAATGGGCATCACGTCCTTCCCCTTTATGTGCCCCAGCCCGCCCCCCATGGCGCTCCTCTCGTCAAAATGCCTCAGACCATCGCTCCTCCCTCCTTTCTCCCAGACCAGCACCGGCACATCATAGCCAGTATGCGCCTTGCGCGCGCACGCGGTGCTGTGGTCCCCGGTTATGAGCAGCGCAGCCTTGCCCTCGGCCAGCAGCGGAATCAGCTCCCTGTCCACCCGCTCAATGAATTTCGTTTTCCCTCCCGCATCCCCGTCATGGGCAAAACTGTCCGTGGCTTTCACGTGCACGAACACGAAATCGTTTTCCTGCAGGGCCTTCAGCGCGGCCATGCCCTTTGCCTTCAGGTTGGTTTTCGCGTCCCCGGTGGCGCCCCTCACTTCCGGCACGTCCATGCCCAGGTAGCGCGCGACTCCCTTGTAGAGCGCCCCGCCTGCGATGCACGCCCCTTTTATCCCGTGCATCTCGCTGAATTTCGGCGCCTTCCTAAGGATACCTGCGCCCCTTAGGAGAATCGCGTTCGCAGGCTTCATCCCTCCCCGTATGCGCGTTCGGTTCACTTTGCTCGCCTCCAGCCTTGCGCGCACGGCTTTCGTAAACGCATTCACTATTTCCGCGGTCCTCTTAGCTTCCCTGGAGGAATCCAGCGGCCTTGCGGATTTGAATGCCCCTTCGCTGTGCGAGTCAGTCGCGCTTACGTTCGGGCTCAGTCCCGCCCCCCTGAGTACGAGCGCGCCCCTGTGCTCCGCACTCGCCCTGAACATTATCTGCACATTCCCCAGGCGCATGTTCGCCTCCTTCTCC
>JAQTMJ010000087.1 GCA_028714395.1 Candidatus Iainarchaeum sp.
ACAGGGTTTCCTGGGTCTCGGCGTTGAATCCCTTCACCGAAGAGAGCAGGTTGCCCGCGAGGAAGGCACCTATGCTCGGTGCAAGCCCTATATATGAGGCGAAGAGGCTGAGCAGTATGGCGAAGCTCATGGAAAAGAACAGGACCACTTCATCGGAATTCCATCGCACCAGCCTCTCGAAAAGCACCTTGGTCAGCTTCTGGAGCACCACGTAGGTGGTTATGGCAAGGACCAGCGTGGCCTTCAGTATGGATACGAGGATGGTGCCCCCGTCCTCGGTTTTTCCCGCCGCCATGCCGGAATAGACCGCAAGGAGGAATATGGCCAGCAGGTCCTCTATTATGAGCACCACGAATACGAGGTTCGCCTCCGGGCTTCCAGCCGCGTTCTTTTCCTCCACCAGCTTTATGAAGAACGTGGTGCTGGAAACCGCGAGCGCGGAAGCGAGTACTATGGCGGTCAGGCCGCTGAGCCCGAGAAGCAGCGAGGCTTCGTAGGCCACTATGAACACGAATCCGTCCTTCACCAGCCAGATGATGAAGGACCGCAGCCCCACGTTGGCCATCTTGCTGACGCTGAATTTTATGCCCACGAAGAACAGCAGCAGTATGGCCCCTATGTCTGCGAATATGCCCACGTAATCGCTCTGGCTCACTATGCCGAGCATGTTGGGCCCTATTATGGCGCCGGCAAGAAGAAGCCCAACCACCGGCGGGAGCTTGAGCCGCAGCGCAAGCAGCATGAAGACCACAGAGGAGAGGAAAATGAGCCCCAGCTGGGTGATTATGTCGGCCATGCACTTCTATTTATCAGAATGTTTAAATTCCTTGTCTACATTTTGGCCTGTTTTCGCCCTGTTGCCCAAATGTGCGCTGAAATGCCCGCGGGCGCTTTGGGCCATGCATATGCAGTTTACGCGTTTTATGCGAAAAACACCGAAAAACATCAAAATGCACTTAAATATAATACACTTTAGCCCTCTAACACACAATAGCTTTAAATAGGAAGAATGAGCATAATAAGTATGGTTTCTATGTCAAAATCGAAGTCCAGGCCAAAGGCCCGGCCATCATCCAGCAAAGCCAAAAAATCCGGGCATAGTTCCAAAAAGGCCAAAAAAGGAAGTTCTAATTTCAGGGCCCTGAACAAAAAATCCGTACGCAAGGTGCGCAGAGCAAGCCTCAAGAGGCCCAGGGTGCACCTGAAGGCGAAGAAGCTCCTGCCCAAACTCAAACCAAAAACCCTAAAACTCAAGTCAGTGAAACTTATGAAATCAAAGCTGAAGAAAATCAGTAAAATCAAAATAAAGAAGGAAATGAGGAAGAAGGCGCACGGGAAGGCAAAATCGCGCACGGTCCTGAAGCAGGTCATAATGACCCAGCCGGTGGTGCCCCCGAAGAGAAAAGTCCTTTCCAGGGAGCTCCAGGACGTGCTGGCCAAGGCAGAGGCCAGGCACTGGATAATAGAGCTCGGCGGAGAGAACGCCATAGACGTGATACGCGGGCTTCCCTCGGTTCCGAACGACGAGGAGCTTGCGAAGAAGCTCAAGATAAAGGTTTCTGACGTGCGCGCCTCGCTCAACAAGATGCACAACGAGGGCCTTGTAACCTACGTGCGGGACAAGAACAGCGAAACCGGCTGGTATTCCTACGCCTGGGTGATAAACGAGGACCGCATAAAGAAATGGGTTGGCATGCGCTATGACACCCAGGAGTCCTGCACGCCCAAGGAGGGCACGGCATTCTATTTCTGCAAGGAGTGCGGCCTGGACAGCGCCGTGGGGTTCGTGGACGCCACCGAGTGCTCCTTCAGGTGCCAGAACTGCAACTGCGCCCTGGACTACCTGGACGAGGAAAAGTTTTCCCAGCTGAAAAAACTCAAGCCCTGATCGGGGTTTCCATGGCTCTCAATGAATTCAAGCCGGAACTCAATTCCTACCTGGTCCCTTTCCTCAACGGCCGGGTGCTGGTTCTTAAAAGGAAGAGCGGCTTCTGGGAATTTCCCGGCGGCGGCGTTGAATTCGGCGAGCATCCCGAGCACGCAGCTGCAAGGGAAACCGAGGAGGAAACAGGCCTTAAGGCCCGCAATCTCACGCTTCTCGGCGTGACCTCGGCGGTTTACAAAAAAGACGGGGCAGAGAAGCATTCTGTTTACGTGGTTTACAGGGGCGAGGTGGACAGCGAGGAATTCAGGCTCGGGCCCGAGCATGAGACCGGCAAATGGATTACTCCCAACGAGTTGCAGTTCCTTAAGCTGGGCTACAACGCGCAGCCGGTCTGCGACTTTCTCAAACTGCAGTAACGCGCCCTAATCTATTTCCGGGATTAGGTTGTATTTGAGGCATTGGGCAGGTTCTGCAGGCATGCCAAGTATTCGGTATTGTTTTTCCAGGCGCAGCCTTTGTTCACGCACCCGCAGGTGGTGAATTTGAGGCACGCGTACTCGGGCCTCACCTCGCACGTTGTCGTGGTGTTCCTGCCGCCCTCCGGAACGCACAGCTGCGAGGAGCAGCCCGCGGCGAAGCACTGCGAATCCGCGGTGCACAGGCTTGCGGTGCTGTTGGTTGCGTTGGCCACCAGCGAAAGGCAGTAGCTTTTTTTCTGCGCATCAGCAACGTTGCTGCAGAATGCGGCATCGGCTTTCCTTGCGCCCATCTCAATCCAGCAGTCGTCCCTCAGCGATGCGTTGCCCACGCCCGGGCACAGGTCGCTCCTGAGAGCGTCCGGGGCAAGCGTGAGTATGCACCTGTCCTTGGCCGTGCCGGCAAGCAGGCACAGGTCCGGTATGCCTTGGTAAACAGCGTAGTCCCTTATGCACGCGTCCCTGGAGCTCAGGTTGCTGTCGCAATTCAGCACGTTGCGCTCCGCGTTTATGGCTTCCAGGAAGAGCGCCGCGGTCTGGCTGGAATTGGCCAGCTGCGGATGCTCGGCTTCCGACGGGTCCGCGGTGCCCCACAGGGATTCGTTTATGGTGGTTATGGTCTCCCTTGCCTGCCCCAGGTAGTTGTAATCCACCTTGGCGGAGAGCACGTTGCTTTCATTGTCTATGCAGTATTGCAGCGTGTAATTCTTTGAATAGAGGAGCATGGGGTCGTTGGGGCTTATGCCCAGGTCCCGCAAATCCGTAAGCGTCAGCTTTGAGTAATCCAGCACGTAGGCTATGAGCTGGCATGGCTTGCCGTTCACGCTGCCCTGCTGCACGCCTCCCTGGAAAGCAATGGCATTGCTCCTGTTGTATATCCCGATCGCCCGGGCGTTCCTGGCCGCATTGTCGCTGGGAAAGGTGCTGTTCAGGCTCAGGAAGCTCTGGGTCAGCGATGAGTTGTCAGCATCCGAGCAGCTGCTGTTCCCGTAGAACGTTATGCAGAGCACGTCTGCGGTCCTGTTCCTGTATATCGCCTTCTCGAAAACAGGGCTCTGCACCCTGACCACTCCGAATTCCGGGGAGCGCACCATCCTGGTTTCTATCAGGTAGCCGTCTATGTTGTCAACATAATCATAGGTATAAGTATCATAATTGCCCGGTTTTTCCACCGCCCCGAGCAGTATGGCTAGGGCGCTTGCATTGGCCACGGTGGCGTTTTCAGGCGGCTTGAGCAGTGGCGCGCCTACCAAATACACCGCATAGCAGAAAATTGCCGCAACCGCTATGGCGGCGAGCGTAAGAGCGTAATCCTTAGTTTCCACAAAACCACCCCCTGGGCTAACACGGATGCTAGCCGGAAATTATCCGTATTACATCTCCATCGTTAACAATATAATCCTTGCCTATGCGCAGCTTCCTGCGCGCGTCCACCGCGGCAATGAAATTTTTCGCGAGGTCGGTGTGCACCCTTTCCGCGACCTGGAGCGCCGTTGTTCCTTTCGGGAGCAGGAGCACGTTGGGCAGCACATTGCCCTTCCTGTCGCTCCACTTGTGCTCGTCCTCCACCGGATAGACCGCGACCAGGCCCAGGGTGCTGTTCACAACCTGCTCGAGCGCCTGCTGCACTCCAGTGTTTCCATTCACTTTCATGTACGCTTCTATGGTTGCCAGCGCCCTGCGCTGCTCTTCGCTCGCATTGAGGATTTTGAAATCAGAAGCTCCGGGCGTGTATTCTATCACTCCTGCCTTCGCGGCCTTCCTGAGCGCCAGCTCGTATGCCGCTGCGCACCTGACCACATTCCCTTCGTAGCGGTCCATGAGGCGCCTGGTGCCGCTCGCGATGTCCCACTTGTTTCCCGCCATGAGCACCGGCTTCACCCTTCTCATCTCTTCCGCGCAGGCGAACCGCTCGTCTTCCTTCCCGTTGAGCG
>JAQTMJ010000088.1 GCA_028714395.1 Candidatus Iainarchaeum sp.
CATAGGACCCATAGTAAAACTCGGCAACAGCCCGCTTTTTGGCGGCTTTTGAGAGATGGAGCATGCCACTGGCCTTCTCATTCGCGTGGCTGCGCGCAACAGCGTCAACGAATGCGGGTTCTACGAGATTAGCATATTTCCGTTTCTGCGAGCAAAGCCACTGCGAACTCGATTTGTCGAAAGGGAGCTTGAACTTACGGGATACGTATTCTTCTTCACTCGCGACGTTGGTAGGCAATCGCGGTTTTGCCGTAGCACACGTCCTCAATGACCGCACGCTCGAATCGCTTCCGACTTGACTCATAACTGGTGTTGCACTCATAGTTTCACCCCATCAAACGAATATTGCTGTACTGTGCGCCACACTGTCATCCTGGAAACTCCGAACATCGACGCGAGCTGCCGGAGCGAATAGGGCCTTGAGTAATAGGCCTCCAGAAGAAGATAGAGCTTTTCCGAATTGAGAGTGGATGGTCTTCCTGCTCTGGGTTCTTTTTCCTCCCTGCTTTCGACAAAATTAGGCTGATTTCTAACGCTTTCGGGAACTGGTTCCTTACTGGATTTCAAACCACCCTTGTGATGGCTCGGACTTCTTTGCCATTTTTTTCACCTCGTTTCAGTTTTCTTTACGCCCGAACTGGAAATTCAGCTGGGCGTACGAGTATTATTTATGTGAGGTATTTGTTTATAAAGGGTTGTCCCAGAATTCCCGAATTAGCCAAGTGGGTTATATTTTTCCTGCAGCTCCTTTTTTGTAGGATTTGCTCAGGCTCTCGCTCCAGAATGAGGGCAACGGATTGGATGCGAAGCCGGTGAATGCGTCCGAGTATATGAATACCAGGCCCTGCACGTATTTGTGCCTCTCGAAACCATCTTTCGCCTTTTCATAAATCTCCTTTATCTTCTTCCTCTCGAAATCGAGCTGGAGCAGCGAGGGCGTCTTGAGCAGAAGATAGTCAACCTGCCTGAGCGTGTTCACTTCTATGTTCGCGGAGTTCTGGGTGATGAACAAAACCGAGATGTCCTTGTGCCTTGAAATGAGGAGCAGCTCGCTGAGGAGCCTATTCAGCCCGGACATGGAATTGCGCGATGAGAAAGCTATGCCGCCCTCGTCAACCAGGAGAAAGGAGCGGTTCTTCACTTCCGCAAGCGACTGCACGTGGGTTATCCATAGCGGAAGCGCCTTTTTCTCGAAGCCCATTGCGTATATGGGCTGGGAGGTTTTTGCGCGCATGTTTTCCGCAACCCTCATTCCCAGCGCGCTCTTGCCCGATCCGCGCGCGCCGAGCACAAGCCCGATTGCGCTCTTGCTTGAATAGAGCACGGATTCGAAGCCTGATGCGGAGCCCTGGGATTTTTCAATTTCCTCCAGGGGCAGGTACTGCGGCCCTTTTCCAGGCCTTTCCCTCTCATTCTGCGCTTCGGAGTATGCTTTGCCCCCTTCAACGAGCGCACGGTAAAGCAATAGCAGCACGCCCCAGAGAGCGAACGCAAACCATTTGAATAAATTGTATATGAATCTGAGCAGGCGGATGATGATGTGCTCCTTGCTTTTCCTTTTGGCCATGGGTTGGCTACGCAAATAAGCTTAAAAAAACTGCAGCAGATTAACGCCCATGCGTTTTTTCTGGAGACTGGCTTTCCTGGTGGTGCTGGCCCATCTTTCTCTTGCCCAGCCCACGTTCCAGGCAATTGGTGCACAGGGGATGAACTACTCGACTTTACAATCCATGCAGGGAATGTTCAACGGAACCGAATTTGGGTTCGCGCAGAAAATACTCGGGATGATGAATCAGAGCGATTTGGAAAACCAGAGTTTTGAGGCGCTTGCATCCAGGATGACGCTGGTGGTGATGGGCAGCGGAACCGACGCGGAAGAGAAGGCGCTGTGGGAAAGCGCAAAAGCAGCCTATCCTGCAATCAGCAACGCTACAATGGTAATGGATGGGGACCAGGCACTTGCAATAATAGATTCCGGAAAGTATCCGCTGGTGGTGCTCATAGGCGGGCCTGCGCAGAACCGCATGACCGACGCAATTAGCAGGAGGGGGGTGCTGAACGAGAGCGAAGAGATTTACGGGCAGTTCATCGTTGATTACGGCGAGAGCAATGGGAGCGTGGTGGCTGCACTTTCGGACAAGAAGGGGATTTACAACCAGGCAAGGGTGAGCGTAAAGTATTCCCCGCTCAGCGCGTTCATACCTCCTGAATACGTGCCTGCTGCGGCTACCGGGATTTCGCTCCTGCTGCTTGCGCTCCTGAGCCTGGGGCGCACGGTGTTCGAGTTCAAGGCCCTGGACATAGGGAGGAAGGGCAGGAAGGTCGGGGAGGGAAGCATGTATGCAGGCCCGGTGAACGTGAGCGAAATAGCTGCCATAGTGGGGGCTTCGCTGGTGCTCGGGATTTCCATAAGCTGGCAGTATTTCGGGCCGAGCCCGGAATTCATCTTCTGGCTTTTCATAAACACGGCAATATGCCTTGTCGCGGGAATTGCGCACGAGATAGCGCATCGGATTCTGGCCTGGGCGTTCAAGATAAAGATGGAATATAGGTTCTGGGCAGGGGGTTCGCTGATCACGCTCATAAGCTCCTACCTTGGAAACGCGTTCTCGGTGCAGGGATTCATACTCGAGGAAATACCCAAGGAGACGGAAAAATGGAAAGTGGGCGTGATGAAACTGGGCGCGCCCCTGCTCAGCAACGCGGCCATGCTGCTCTTCGCGTTCATAAACGTGTTTTTCCCGCACCCGGTCTTCCAGGTAATTTATTCAACGAGCGCGCTGTGGGCGATGGCGGAAATGCTCCCCTTCGCCGGCCTTGACGGCAAGGACATCAAGGACTGGAATTTCTTCGTATGGCTGGCTGCGTTCGTTTTCGTTGCAGCGTGCTATATATTCGTTACATTCGTACTATGATTTGCCCTGGTGGTTTCCATGAAAGGAAAAATATTGTTCGCAATTGTGATTGCTGCGCTCGCATTTTCGAGCGCCGCATTTTCCGCCAGCGGAAGCTTTTCCATACCCCGGGCCAGCGTGGACTATTACCTGAATCCGGACGGGACTGTTTACGTGCAGGAGAACATAACCTATGTGCTTGACGGGAGCTTCACTGAGCTTTATCTCCAAAAGCCCCCTGACCTTGCGATTGTAAATGCTTCGGGCTATTGCGAGCAGAAGGACTGCAGCTTCTACACACAGATGAACAACGGGTGGAGAGAGCTCGTGCTCAGGGGCAATTATTCTCATGAGATGGTAAACGCGGTGTTCACCTACACTTTGGAGGGCCAGGTGCTGGAGCAAAAGGACTGCGCGCAATTCTTCTACAAGCTGTGGGGGGACCAGTGGCAGGAAAGCATCGGCGTGCTTCATGCAACCGTGCACCTGCCTGGGAATGCATCCCAGACGCAATATTTTGTACATCCGCCCTATGGGAGCATCACCAATTACACCGGAACGAATTCCATCAGCGTGGTTTCGCTGGACCATCCTGCCCAGACGTACCTTGAAATCAATATGGTAATGCCCGGAGAGTGGTTCTCGAGCCTTAGGAAGGCGCCCAATTACATGAGCAAAGCAGAAATAGTGAAGGGCGAGCAGGATTACATAAACGGGGAAAACCTTAGGCACACCATTTTCCTCTTCATGCTCTACGGGCTGGTTGCGGTGCTGCCGGTTGCGTTCATATTGCTATATCTAATATATGGAAGGGAAAAACCGCTCTCCCAGCTTGAGTATCTTGCGCCCTATGAGCGCGAGCCTCCGGATGATTTGTCTCCGGCCCAAGCGGCCTATCTTGTGAGCAGGAATGCGGGGCCCAACGGCATAAGCGCTGAAATACTGTGGCTGGTGCAGCAGAAGTACCTGCGCATGGAAGAGACGGAAATAGAAACAGGCAGCTTCCTTTTCAAGGGCAGGAAAAAGACCGCGGTTTTTTACCTGAACGAGGGAAAAAAGCTGGATGGGCTGAAGCCGCACCAACGCATGCTCTACGATTTCATCGCGGCCAACCTTAGCCTGAAGGGATATTTCTACATAGAATACTTGAACGGGGACGCGGGGGCCCGGCAGGCCTATGCCGAATTTTATCCCAAATTCCAGGGCAAGGTTGGCGAGTGGTTCAGGAAGAAAGGGTATCTGGACGAGAAAGGAAACAAGATATTTACAGTGGTTGCAA
>JAQTMJ010000089.1 GCA_028714395.1 Candidatus Iainarchaeum sp.
GAAGCCTTTCCGGGACCATCACCCTTCCTCCTCTTTCATCCTCAGGGCAGTACAGAAACGGTTTTCCCATAAACCTTACAGTGGAAGTGTTCTCATACAGGCACGATTCTTCCCAGGACTGGGCCGCCGAGGGAAGCGCGAACGTGAAGGTGGAGAGCGCGGCTCCCTTAGTTTCCTCAATCTCTCTAGTTCCGAACCCTGCCCAGTCCGGCCAGGTTTCGCAGCTGTCAATAGTTATATCCGATGTGGACAGCCCGCAGATTACCGCAGTCCTGAATTCTTCCGGAGGAACGTTGAACTATTCCCAAGTTTCCGCTTCCTCAGGCCAGAGCTACCAGTTCGGAGGGAACGCAAAAATCATCACCATTCCCTGGATTGCGCCGAAAAGGGGGATGAACGCCCAGGAAGTGGCTCTCGCGCGCCAGCTCGGCGCGGAATTGGAACTCATAACGCTCTCTTCAACTTCAGCGCAATCCTCTTCCATCTCCTCTAAATATCCCACCCGCCTGGGCACCTACGTTGCCGGGCTTGTTCCAGACTTTTCAATATCCAATCTTATGGTCCAGGAGCAGCTTCCTGAGAATACGGGCATTGCTGACGCATATTCCAAAGCCGGCATTACCCTTTCAGATGTTGATTACAATCTTGGTTTCCTTGTGCTCCAAACCGATCCGACCCACGCGGTGAGCGCCCTGGGCAATTCCAATTCCGGGCTTGCAAATGCGCTCACAGGCTCCATAGGCAAGCGCCTTGCCTCAATTCCAACGTCCCATCCCCCCCAGACTTACTTCATATACGTAAACGCCTCGGACGGGGATTTAACTTACTTATACGTCTATCCGTTCAGGATGGATTACTCGGGGTTCGGGGGCTGAGCGCATGAAACACCTCCTTTTCCTGCTCCTGATTTTCGGAATGCTCTACGCGGACACCAACCCGATTTCGGACAGCATAATAAGCTATTACCTGGCCTCCAAAATCGAGAACCTGAACGTTACCATGAAGTACACGGACACCTACAACATGACGCCTGACCAGATTGCCTACACAAGGCAGCTGCTCACTGATATATGGAGCAAGTACAAGGTTGATTATCACGTGATAAAGAACCTGGTAATTTACCAGGACGGGGACTACGCGATAGCAACTTACACTCTTGACACTACAGTGAGCGGCGCGGAAAACCTCACATATACAATAGATTACATCATGCTTCTCCATCGCGTAAAGGCAGACTGGCTGATTGCCTACGCGATGCCCATGCAGGATTATCTTAAAGCGACCGACGAGCTTGCCTACGCTTCCGCAGTGAACGCGATGCTCCCCAATATGCGCTCTTCCCCTTCAACCGGCGTGAAATTCAACGGCGTTCTGATGAGTGATTTGAACAGTTCGCTCCAGAGCGGGCTCAACTCCTGCGCCACTGACGCCTATTGCGCTTCGCGCGGATGGCTGAGATGCTCCAACAGCACCTGCACCAACATCCCGGTCCCGGTGATAATTCCACCGCCAAATGTTACTCACAACGCCACTTCAAACGCTTCCACAAACGCATCCCTCAACATTACTGCAAACACTACGCCCAAGAACAACACACCGCCCAAAACAAACATAACGGTTACGTTCACTCCACCCGAGCTCCCGAAAAACACGCCCTGCCTCCCTTCATTCCTGCTTCCCTTCGTGTTCCTTGTGCCTTTTGCCTATCGCCTGCGGAATTAGTGCGCTAATCCACTGGAAAACACCCCCTTCTTTTGCTTTAATTAGCATTGCTTCCAATCATTTGATATTGACTCGTGTTTAACAAGTTATACAAACGTTTAAAAGCTTTGTTTAACATGTTATACACCGGTGAAGAGATGGCTGGAATGCTCGGAATAAGGAACGTGGATGAAAGGACAAAGAGGTTGCTTCAGGACTACGCTAACGAACGCAACATGACGATGGCCGAGGCCCTGCAGGAAATCATGTCTCTTGCCCTTGAGCACCTGAGCGAGAAGAAGGCGAAGAAGTACAAAAGCATATTCGATACCTATGATAAGATTAAGTTCAAGAGCAATGATCCCCATCTGAGCGAAAAAATAGATGAGATACTTTACGGAGGGAATTAGATGATTGTTGATACTTCTGTGTTTTTCGGCCTATACCACGAACATGATGTCCACCACGAAGAGGCACTCGGAATATTCCGTAGAATGGGCGAGAATATATTGCTTTCGGATTTCATGCTGAACGAACTTGCGAGCGTGGTTCTCAGGAAAACAGGCATTGAAAAGGCAAATGCGATGCTGGATACCCTTCTTGAAATGGATGGGCTGGTCCTGCATTACACAACTAAGCAGGAATTCAGCGAAATCCTCAGCCTATTCAGAAACCAGAAAAATGGCGACAACTTAAGCTTTGTGGATTGCTCGATAATATGGCTGGCCCGGCATTATGGCGCTAAAGTGGCAACTTTTGACAAGAATTTGCAGGAAAGGCTTGGCTAAATTTCCATCTCCCGAAGACCTGGAAAGCTTAAAATTGTTCCCTGAGACAATCATGCATGAGAAAAACGCAAATAATTTCCTGCGTGCTGGTCGTGCTGGCGTTCCTGGTCAGCTTTTACGTTTATCCCATGCTGCCCGAGAGAGTGGTTTCCCACTGGGACATCAACGGCGTTGCGAACGGCTACATGAGCCGTGCATTCGGCGCCTTTTTCATGCCTGTGCTGGGCCTGGCGCTGCTCGCTCTCTTCCTGGTGCTGCCTTCCCTTGATCCATTGAAAAAGAACTACGAAAGCTTCAGGGCTGAGTACGATGGTTTTGTGGCAGTGCTGCTGGGCTTCTTCTTATACATCCACCTGCTCACGCTCGGCTACAATCTGGGCTACCAGCTGAATATTGTCCAGTTCCTTGCGCCGGCGTTCGCAGTCCTGTTCTTCTATTCTGGAATGCTGATTCAAAAGGCCAAGCAGAACTGGTTCGTGGGAATAAGGACCCCCTGGACGCTTTCCAGTGAGGTAGTCTGGACAAAAACCCACAAGATTGCGGGAAGCATGTTCAAAGCCGCGGGAGTGGTAGCGCTCCTGGGCCTGGTGTTTCCTTCAGTTGGGTTGATTGCTGCCGTGGCTGTTGTTTTTGCTGCTGCAGTGGCTTCCGTTATTTACTCATATGTGGAGTTCCAGAAACAGAAAAAGAAGAAGTAATCATATCTCTATTTTGCTCCCTTTTTTCGCATGAATTACATTCCCTTTGAACAATTCCTCGTGCTGGGTGTGTATGGGGATTATTCTCTTAGGGTTTATCTCATCCCCCATCCCAAAAATCTCCTCCATCCCTGCATGCCCAGATGCGTGCAACTGGTGGTGCTCCAAGCCAAACCTGTCCAGCCAGTTCCTCAGCACCTCATCCTGGAGCTGCGAACTTGGGTCCTCTTCAAACGGCTCGCTCATGGAATGTATGCACATTCCTCCATCAGGCTTCACATCTATAAGCTCGGTAAGCTGGGAAAACTCCAATTCCCATATCAAATCCTTCTGGTTCTCCTTGACCCATTCCCAGTCCCTGCTGTTGCCCAAGAAGGGCTTTTCCCAGCTCCTGTACACTTTCATCTTCCTTGCGTAAATGACCAGATTTTGGTCGTTTTCCGGGTCAGGAAGGGCCAATTTCTCGTCTTTCCCAAGGCTTTTGAGCAGGTGCGCGGTTTTCAGCCCTATGGCGAGCTTTTTTCCCGTATTTTTGGCTATTTCGTAGAAGCTCCTGAACCTGTCCAAATCCTTCGGGTACCGCATGGCCAGTATGAGCTTTCCCGAGCTTTCGGCTATTTTCATGCTTTCCTCGCGCACGAACTGCTCGGTGTGGTTCTTCCTATTCTCTTTTGGGGCTACCCGCGTCCCCTCTATTATGAGGGCTTCGGGCTCGCTGCTTCCCGCGCTTTCCACAAACTCTTTTGTGAGTGTAGGCTTGTTCCCGTGCTTCCTCAAATCTCCAGTGTACACGATGTTCCCTTCGCTGGTTTCAACCATGAATCCGTATGCTCCTGGGACAGAATGGTCCACGTGCACAGGAGTTAATGCAATGTTCCCCACTTTGAGTTCCTTCCCTGTCCTGAACGTCTCCAATTTGTTGGGCTCGCGCACGCTCCCGTCCTTCCTCTCCTCCTGCTCCTCGCTGAAGAAATACGCGCCCGTG
>JAQTMJ010000090.1 GCA_028714395.1 Candidatus Iainarchaeum sp.
TTTTGAAAACAGCTTTATCTTAGCAGCCTCAATCGGGTTTTTTATGTCTGCAAAGCAATAGAAATGCACAATCGCCCCGTCTTTTGCCCCAGCATAGGCAGCGTCCAAAAATTCCTCAGCATCCTTGGGAAGCGGCATGAGCACCCTGTCCGCGAAATTTTCATAATCCCGGGGCACAATCTTCCCCACGTCCCCTTCAACAGCGATGATGTTCTTCATCTTGTTGAGCGCGATGTTCTTTTTCAAATACTCCGCAGCAACCGGATTAAGCTCTATTGCGACAATATTGCACTTCTTCTTCGTTTTCGCAATCACGAGCGGGAACGGCCCCACTCCTGCAAAAAGCGCAAGTATGCTCTCCCCGTCCTTCACCAGCCCTGCAATCCTCTTCCGCTCGAAGCTCAGCCGGGGCGAAAAATAAACTTTTGAAACGTCAAGCATCATCCCGGCGCCGCTTTCCCTGTGCAGGGTTTCGGTCCTGTTTTCCCCGCCGATGACCTTCATCTTCCTTACCCTGTACACCCCTTCCATGGGCCCTTCTTTTTTCGCCACCACGCGCACATTCCTGTGCACATCCATCACAGCCTGCGCAACTTTCTTCTCTTTAGCCACGATATTTTCCGGTATCTCCACTATCGCAATGTCCCCTATTATGTCAAACGAGTGCACAACTTCATCGCATTCCTCACCGCTCAGCACGCCCCGGAGAGCCTCGCCCAAACTTTTCGGCTTTTTGCCCCTGGGTTCAGCATCCAGCTCCACAGCGCCGCCGGTTCCCTTCCTGACCGCTATCCATACCTTCCCTTCTTTCTGCATTACCGGAAAATCAGCATCCAGAAGCCCCCCGGCCTTCAGTTCCCCTATTTTCCTTTGCGCCAGCTTCTTCTCCACAGCCAGGTAATAAGCCACGCACACCGCCTATTCCAGCACTATGGCCGGCTTCCCGGGCATCGCATTCTTCGCTTTCGGGTGTTTGCTATCCTCTTCGCTGAATATCTCAATTTCAATTCCAAGATTTTTTTCCATAAACGGTTTGCCTTCCGAAAGAATGGCTGCCTCGTCCCCGCGCTCCATTATCTGCGGAAGCGCGAAAATGTTCTTGCCTATGTGCTTCAGGAATGCCGCGGCTTCGGCGCCATGCTTCTTTATGCCCGGAGATTCCATGCATTTCTTTATCGCCTTGTCGAAGCTGCGCTCCTCCCGCGCGATGCCGTATGCATTTCGTTTCCAGTCGTTTGCGATTATTATGCTGGCTTTCCTGGCCTTTAGGCTGGTGAGCTTGGAAATTTTCTCCACGTCCTCCATCACCCTGGCGAGAAGTTCCTCCTGCATCCCAAGCTTCTCATCCGCGAGCTTCTTTTCATAAACAGGAAGTTTCTCATTCACCACAAACGTTTTGTTCCCAATCCTGTGCCAGAGCTCCTCGGCAACATGGGGCGCGAATGGCGCAATTGCCCTGCTCCATCTGTCAAAGAATTCCTTCATCCTCGGCGCAGGGCATCTTCTCAGATACCACGAGATATCAGCGCTCGTATCATAGAGCAGCTCCTTTATCATCTCCCTGTATTGGAAATCCTCGAATTTCCCCCCTATTTTCTCCAGCCTTTTGTTCAGCCTTGAAAGCAGCCAGAAATCAATCCTCTCTCTGGCCGGATGCTTTGCATGCTCCGCAAGCCCGAAAATCATCCTCAGCCTGGAGTCCACTCCCTGGGCTACGGTCCTGCTGAAATCAGAATCCACGCTCAAATCCGCGCCCCCGAGTATCCCGAGCCGCACCACGTCCGCCCCGTACTCCGCCACAGCGCCCCTGAGCGGGAGTATGTTGCCCATGCTCTTGCTCATCTTCTTCCCGTCCATGAGCACGAACCCGTTGGCCACTATCTGCTTCGGCCACAATTTCCTTTCAAATATCGCAGCGTGGTTGAACACGAAAAATGGCAGGTGGTTCCTTATCAAGTCAGCGCCGCTGTGCCTGGAATCCAGCGGATACCAGTATAGAAAACTTTCCCTCATCCTTTTCGCTTTCGCGCTCCCGGCTCCCTTCCCGAGCAGCACGTAATCGAAAAACTTCTCGTCCATCTCCCCCGCCTTCACATCTCCCAGCATGTGCGCAATGGTATAGAACGCCATGTATATGGTGGAATCCGAAAGCGACTCTATGATTTGGCTCTTCTCAAACGGGAACGGCGTCCCAAGCCCCCGGGAGCGCACGCACGCCTTTTCCTTCAGCCAGTCCACTACGTAAAGATACTCCTCCCTTGTCCTTTCAGGCATCAGCCGCATCTGCGCAAGGCACTCCTTAGCCTTCTTCTTCCATTCCAGGTCCCCGTAGTCTATGAACCACTGATTGGCCACAATCTTGACCATTATTTCCGCGCCGCAGCGGCAGTGCACGTGCTTTCCGTCCACCTTGTCTATCTCCCTGAACGCGACCGCGAGCTTCCTTGCCGCCAAATCCGCCTTGGTCTTCTCTATCGCAACCGAGACTTTTTCGCCTGCATAGGGGCCTGCCACCATCCTGCCTGTGAGTATCTCCTTCCTGTACACCTCTTTGACTATTTCCTCGAGCCGCGGGTCGTGCTGGTCCTTCACGCCCCTCTGCTCTATAAGTTCCTGGGCCATGAATCCATAGCCCTCGACTTTCACCACCTGCTTGTAGTCCAGGTGGATTCCCAGGTCCAGGAGCGCGATGTGGTCGTAGGGCGCGTGCGAAGGAACGCTCATCACCATGCCGGTCCCCGTATCATCCTTCACGTATTCCGCCCTGTAGATTGGAACCTCCTCGCCTGTCACCGGGTTTTTCGCCTTCCTGCCCACGAGTTTCGAGCCTTTGAACCCCTCGACTATTGCAAGTTCAAAGCCCTGCATGCCCATCTTCTCCGCAGCGCGCCTGGAAACGTAATAGGTTTCCCCGTCCCTGCCGCTTTTCGCCTTGACGCAGTCCGCGTCCGGGTTCACCCACAGGTTCGTGACCCCGTAAATCGTCTCCGGCCTAAGCGTGGCTGTCAGTATATATCCATCCTCGTATGCGAATTTTATCGCGGTGAACTCCTTGATTTCCGGATCTATGTCGCCCCGCGTGTCGTGCGCGCTCACCGCGTTGTTGTCCGCAGGGCACCAGGGCACCGGATGCTCCCCTGTCTTCAGGTATCCGAGCTCCTTGAGCTTAGCGAACTGCCATTCTATGAATTTGTTGAAGTGCGGGTCGAACGTGTAGAACTTCCTCCTCCAGTCTATGGCATATCCCATCTCCTTCATTCCCTGCTCTATCTCCCTGGAGAAATACATCACCAGGTCCCTGGGCTCCGCGAGCTTCGCAGCCTGGGCCCTGTTTATCCCATAAATCCTTTCAAAGATGTCCAGCATCTCCGCATCCTTTTCCCTTATCTTTTTGGCCATGCTTAGTATGGGCGTTCCGGTCACGTGGAATCCCATGGGAAAGAGCACGTTGAAGCCCCTCATCCTGAGATAGCGCGCGTACACGTCCGCGACCGTGTAGGTCCTCCCGTGCCCTATGTGCTGCGGCGAGTTCGGGTAGGGGAACGCGGCGGTTATGAATTTTTTCTCCCTCCTATCCGGGTCGGCGCTGTAAACCCCTGCCTTCTCCCATTCCGCCCTCCATTTCTCGTCAAAGGGTTTCCAGAAGCATTCATTCTTTTCCATATCTGCACCTTAATTGAAACTTCAAATGCGGCACTGCAACAATGGCATTTCATCCTCATATTCTTATTTCCCTATGCGTTTTTATACGTTATTATGTATTACCTAGCGATAGGTTATGCTCCAAATGCTGGCCCTCCAGATTCTGTTCCAGGCAGTTGTGCCGCCAACGACGGGCCCGCTCACCGCCCTCACCGACCCGTTCAACCAGGCATTCCCCCTGATGGCGATGGCGCTGTTCATGAGCGTATGCATAACGGCGCTCATGTACATGGTGGGCAACGCGCTCTCGTCCCCGGATTTGATAGCCCTGGGCAAGGACAACCTGGGCAACCTTCTTTTCACCGCGCTCATAGTGCTGCTCTTCATGGCCCTGTTCGGGATTTTTTCCGAGCTGGCGAGCGCCATAGCCTGCGGCCAGCAATGCAACTACATCCAGGCGGCCTATTACAGCGTGCTGGTGCTGCGTTCCAAGCTCCTCTCGGTCTACACCAGCCTCTACT
>JAQTMJ010000091.1 GCA_028714395.1 Candidatus Iainarchaeum sp.
GTGTATTATCGCGGTGTTCTTCACGGACTCGAAAATTTCATCCAAGTCGTCGCCTATGCCGAGCACGAAGCACGCGGAAAGATGGCCTATGTTGGTTCCCGCGTTCATCAGCCTAGGAGCGATGGGAAGGAACTCCATTTTGCTCATTATCACGTAAAAAGCATTTTCAAAATCGTTCACCGCCTCGTCGTCCGCCCCGAAAAGCTTCTCCCCCGAGGCTATGAACTTCGCGACGCGCCTCAGGAGCTGGCTCGGCGTCTCGGTTATCTTCCCGTTTTCATCCTTGAGAAGGTATCGGCGCTCCAGCACCTGGACCGCGTTGAGCGAGAGCTTCAAGTCGTCCTTTACGCCCATCATCCCCTTGACTTCGCGCTCCACGCTCTTCTTGTGCCTATAGAGTATGTATGCCTTGGCGGTGGTGGCGTGCCCCTTTTCTATGAGCGCCTTTTCCACCAGGTCCTGCACGTCTTCCACTGTGGGAACTCCATCGCCGAACTTCTGGTGTATCAGCTCGATTGCAAAATCAGCCGTGCCGTCGGATTCGGCCCTGTCCTTCCCGCCCACCGCCTGGACCGCCTTCCACACCACGTTCCTTATCTTTTCCGGGTCGAATGCGACTATGGTGCCGTCCCGCTTGCTTATCTGCTTTACCATGTGCCCACCGCAATCAGGCTTTTTCTATGGCCTTCACAAAAACCGTGAACGTCAGGTTCTTTCCTGCCAGCGGATGGTTGGAGTCCAGAGTAACCGTGGTTTCGTTCACAGCAATTACCCGGGCGTTGAGCGCAGCGCCTGTGGGCGAAGTGGTCGAGAAGACCATCCCCTTCTGGGCAAGGATGTTGAGCGTTATGTTCTCGCCGGTGAAATTGAGCACCTGCTCCGGAATCCCGTTGAACGTGAACGTCTGGTTTTCCTGCGGAAGGTAGCGCACCAGGACCGAGCTGTTCGTTGAGTTGACCACCTCGGCGTTCCACACTCCGTTGGAGAGCGGGGTGCCGGGCGCGTAGGTGAGGTTGCGCGACTGGAAATAGGTCACAGGCACGTTCTCGAATCTGCTCACTGTGTAGACTTTATCTATGCTCACTATTTTTGTCGGGTCCACGGGGCCGTAGGCTTCGGCAGATGAAAGCACGAACGTCCTGTTTTCACCTTCCTGCATGCCCACGATGCCGCGCACGAAGCCCGGGAGCGTGGTGCCGTTGTAGTCCATGCTCACCAGCAAGGGCTGGTAGGTCCTCTGGGCATTGTATATTCCTGAGGCCTGGGCCACGCTCTGTATGCTAGTGTCATAGACAACGGACTGGGTAACGCCAGTGGTCTGGTTGAGCACATCAACCATGAGTATGTAATCCGCAAGCGCCTGGTCCCCTATGGCAAGCGTCTTGTTGGGCTGCGGGGCCGGCGGGGCGGGCTGGTTGCAGCCCATGAGCAAAATCGCCGGAAGCATCAATAGCAATATGTATTTTGTAGAAATCATAGTGGGGATTTGCAGGCAATATTTTTATACCTTGCCAAGCTTCCCTGCCAGCTCGAGAGAGATTGCGCCCGCGGATTTCTTGTTGAGCATGCGGTTGTCGTTGCCGCACATGGAATCAAGTATGCATTTCGGGCATCCGGCCTCGCATTCGCAGTGGCTGAGCCTCTCGGAAGCCATGGCTGCTATTTTCTCGAATTTATCGAATACCACTCCAGTAACTCCGCTCCCGTCCGGTATTCCATCATAGACGTACATCCTCCCTGAAGGGTAGCTCAGGCCCCCAAGCTCCTTGGAATCCGCGCCGGTGAGCGCGGGAATCATTGCGATGAACACGTGCTCGAATCCGTGCAGCCCGTCCCCGAAGTTGTCCATGGACTCCAGCCCGTCCAAATCTATCCATATTCCATAGGTATCGAAATCATACGTATAGGGCTCCCTGAACGAATGCTCGCCCACCATCCTGCCGCTGAAATTCTCCTTGACCAGGAAGCCGTGCACCGTGGTGGTTATGTGCAATTTCCCAAAGGCGAGCGGGAAGCCGAACGCCTCGCGTGTTTTCAGCTCTTCAACCACTTCGGCTTCCTTCACGCTCAGGGGCTGGGTGTAGAAATCAATTTCCTCGTCTATGCGCCTCACTTTCGCGACCCCGTATTCCAAATCAAGGGATTCGCTCATGTATGCGCGCCCGCCATGTAAGTAAACAGCGCCCTCGAAAAGCTCCCCTATTGCCATGGGAAAGCCCCGCTCGCCCATCTGCTTTTCGCTGTCCGCGTCAACTATGCGTATGCTCTTGCCCACTCCCCTTATGCTCAGGGACCTTGCGATTTGCGTCCCTTTGGGGGTAGGGATGATGAATTTGCCGAGCTTCTTGAGCAGCCCGGCTTCCAAAAGGTACTGGGCTTCCTGCTCCCTTCCTTTAATCTCATTTTCAGAGAGGAGTGCATCCTTGGCTGCGGAAAGGAGATGGACGCGCACAAGATTCTCATTCCCCGGGTTCGCGAAGCAGCTTTCGGGCTCCCCATTGAGGTATTCGTCCGGTTTTTCTATGTAATACTGGTCAAGCGGGCTTTCCCGGGCAACGTATATCCCATAAGCCTTCTGGCCCTTTCTTCCTGCGCGGCCTATGCGCTGCCTCACTCTTGTTATGGAGCCCGGGAATCCTGCAAGTATTACCGCATCAACATCCCCTATGTCCATTCCTAATTCAAGAGCTGAAGTGGTTGCGAGCACGCGTATTGCGCCGCTCTTGAATCCGGTTTCCAGTTCGCGCCTCTTTTCCTGCTCCAGCCCTGCGCGGTATACCGCAATGTTGAGGCCCATGCGCTTTCCCATAATTCCCAAACGTTCAACAACCGCATGGCTGTTGGCGAAAAGAAGGGTTTTCAGCTCCAGCTCCTCTGCAATATGCAACGAAGCGGTGGTGTAGCTTTCGCCCTGGGGAGCTATGAGGATGTGCTCGAATTCGCCGCTCGGCGCGCCCTGGTTGCCTGCCTCGCTGAATTCCTCTCCGAAAAGCAGCTGGGAAAATGATTTCGCATTCGCTATCGTGGCTGAGGTGCATATGAACTGGGCTCTCCTGGAATGCTTTTTCGCGAGTATGCGCTTGAGGCGCCATATTATGTTCCCTGCGTGCCCTCCGAAAACCCCGGAATAGGTGTGCAGCTCATCCACCACCACTAAAGAGAGTTTTGAGAAGAAGGAATCAAATTTGGAATTGTTCAAAAGGATGAAGTGGAGCATGTCGAAATTGGTTATCATTATTTTCGGCGGATTTTTTCTCATCTTCTCCCTTTTCGAATCCGGAGTGTCTCCGTCGTAAATTTCCGCCCTTATTCCATACAATGCAAGGGGCTCGAAGCGCTTGAGCTGGTCGCGGGAAAGCGCTTTCGTTGGATATATAACTAATGAGTTTTCGCCCTTCAATGCACGGTCTATTATCGCGCTCATGTATATTTCGCTCTTGCCGCTTGCCGTGGGAGCTACAACAACGACGTTTTTCCCTTCACTTGCGAGCCTTATTCCCTCGGCCTGATGGCTGTACAGTCTATCTATTCCGCGGGAAGAGAAAAGCGCTTTTGCTATTTCGCTGAGCGCTATTTCCGCGTATTCAGGGGGCTTCGCCTTCTGGAGGAATATTTTTGGGTTGAACTCATCAAGCATGGATTAATTTTGCAGATGAAAGAATAAAAACAAAGCGCACTACGGAACGCGGAG
Organism: Candidatus Iainarchaeum sp.; assembly: GCA_028714395.1. Taxonomy (GTDB): domain Archaea; phylum Micrarchaeota; class Micrarchaeia; order Anstonellales; family Bilamarchaeaceae; genus JAHJBR01. The sequence continues at coordinate 3,692 of JAQTMJ010000091.1, forward strand.
GCGCGTGATGGTCGCGGTCGCCCTTGCGCGATTTTTCGCGTAATCTACACAGGAGAACGTGAATCTGTTCCGTCCTATGCGCCTCAAGGTGACGTCCACTGAAGCGGTTTCCCCGCTGTTTAGATTGTACGTTGCGCCGCCGCGAATATTGCAGGCTATTACAGGAGAGAGCGCATCGGTTGCGGTTATGTTGATGGTTGCGTTCGCGGCAGTAGTGGTAGCTGGGTATTCCAAGGCTATGCTGGGGCGTACGTTGTCATAGTAGTACCAAAATAACTCCCCCATGCCGACGCCTCCTGCCTCGCATTCCATCGTGTAGTTGTACACTCCGGTTTGTGAAAAGCGCTCCTTGAGTTTCATGGCGTATGTGCCGTTTCTGCTTACGGTCTGTCTTCCGACCACTCCGCCGGTGGCGTTTACCAGTGTGCAGTTCACGCTGTTTACTCCGGTGAAACCTA
>JAQTMJ010000092.1 GCA_028714395.1 Candidatus Iainarchaeum sp.
CGTTACTTTATAGGACCCTCCGACGTCTAGGCCTATAGTACGTATCATACGTAAGCGGCCTACTTTGGGAAATAAGCTATAGTTTATGCATATTTTGCCAGGCTTCGTAATCCCTTCAAGTGCAGGATTATTCATGATGAAATCAACTGCGTGTCGTTCCCTTTGTGTCAGTTCAATCACGTCTTCTTTTCTGAAACCATTAAGGGCAAGAGCGAATACGGTGCATTTTGAAATTGTTCTGTGAATCTCTGCCATATGTTTATTCTGTGCAAAACTATTTATAAAGTTATTGGTAATGGAACTATGTGGGCATAGTTGAAAGAGGACCAGAGGACTGAAAACAAAACAAGCGGAAAACTCACACTTCGGGGAATTTCTGCCCGAATTCCTCAATCGTCTGGAGGTAGCGCAGGTAGCTGTTGAGCGTGGAGCGCAAAGCCACCATGTCCTCGGCTTCCACTTTTATTACAAGCTTCCCTGCGCGCATGGAAATCGTGCTGGAAAAGCGCTTGTTGGAAGCGTCTTCCTTCTTCAGGGCTGCGATTATGCTCTCCGCCTCTTTTTCCGGAACGTCTATAATAAGCTCGGCGCTGTTCTTCATCCTTCCACCTTTTCCTGCAAAGTATACTCGATTTCAAGCAGGTTTTTCTCCTTCTTCATTATTTTCAGCTTTCCATCTTCGGCAAAAACCACTATATTTCCGCCGTAGAAATCGTCAAAGCCGAAAAGCGACTGGAATTCCTTCCCGTCCTTTCCTTCAAAAGAGCCTATCTCGCTTCCCTTGGGCTTTTCCTTCCCGAAGGAGTATCTGAGCACCTTGAGGATTTTATTCTTCCACTCCCAGCCTGAAATGGAAATGGAGATGAACGAGATTTCGGAAAAAGAGAATAAAGCGAGCGTGCTCTCGCCCTTTTTCCGAGCCTCGGAAACAAGCCCTTCAATCGTTTTCTTTCCGCGCGCACGGTAGAAAAAGCCGGCAGAAAGGGAAAACATCCTGGCAAAATCCCTTGTTTCCCTGGAAGAATGGCGGTCCGTGCTCACCAGCATTTAATCAGTGTTGGATGTTTTTGCTATTGGGGGCCTTTTCTTCAGCAGGATTTTCTCCCCGCTGTGCGGAAACTCGAAGTTCTTTGCGTCGCTCACGTCCACCAGGTCCCGGGTTTTCCAGACTTCGTATTGTGCCATAAGAATCACTGCTGCATGGTTTCCCTTATCACGCGGTTCGCGGTTTCCCCCACTCCAGTAGAGAGAGAATACGCTCCTCCGGCTATCCTGGCCTCGCAGGAGCGGCACTGCCACAGCGCGTTGCCCACGCGCTTAACGTTCTTCTTGCCGCATCTGGGGCACACGTACCTGTCCTGCTTCTGCCTGCGCGCGGCGTCGCACAGGTTCCTCATTTTCGCGCTGTATCTTGAAGTTCTCATAAAAGCACCTAAAGGATGTATTTCCTTAGCTCGTCGCCTTTTTTAAACGCTATGTCCACTGCCTGCAGCACCTCATCCCGGCTCATCGCGCCCTTGGTTTTTTGCATTGAAGCGAGCAGCCCGGTTTGGGTGGTGGCTATGGAAAGCGTGGAATCCGCTACGAAGCTCTCTTCCTTGGACGGGTCCACAAGAAGGTATTTGTCTATCTTCGCTATCGTGGTGGCGATGGGGAAGTGCTTGAGCGGGAGCACGCCTATGGGCTCGGTGCGCACCAGCTTCCCATCCGCGTATTTCGGGATTTTCGCGCTCATGAGCGCAGCCATCGCAGCCAGCGAAGCCGCATCGGTCATGTTTCCCGAGTGGTCCAGCACATAAATATCCAGGTAAAGCGCGAGCACTTTCCCTTCCTCAAGGAAGAAGGTGGATGTTATTGAATTGTCCCCTTCAACTTCTGCGCTCCTTATGGCCCTGTCGGTTACGCGCGCGAGCTGTATTGAATTTTCATTCGGGGGCCCTGGCTCGAACGTGGGGCTTGCGAGCGGAAGGAATTCGCAGTTCACGCTGAACACGCCTTCCTTGGGCCTGTCCGCAAATGGTGTAGCGAGGTCGAATTTCGCGCCCACGAGAATCTGCGTCTTGCCTATTTTTGCAAGCGCCGAGCCCTCTGCGGTCGCTATCACGCCTTTCTTCACGCTCACTGGCCTGTAATCCTCGAAGCCGCGGCCGTCCATGCGCTCCCCTTTCTTGAAAAGGTCCAGGAGCACTCCCTTCTTTATGTCATGCATAACAACGTCTTTTGCGCTTTCTCCCATGAGCATCACCTACAGTTCGAGCCCTTCGGACTCCAGCTTTTCGTAGCTGCGCACTATCGCGTCGGTCTGGAGCGCGTGGAGCTTGTCAGATGCGGATATCGCCTTGTCCACCGCGCGCGCGAACTCCTCCTTGGTAAGCAAACCGTCCATCTGCAGCAAAAGAATGTCCTTGTTCCTGCTGCTTATGGCCATCGGAACATCGCTTTCCCCGAAATTGTCCTCTTCCCTTCCCAAATCAACTGCGATTTCGCCTTCTATTTTTCCAACCGCGACTCCGGAAACCATGTCCTTCATGGGTATTCCCGCATCCGCAAGCGCGACCGCGGCTGCGGTTATGGCGCTCACCCTTGTGCCTCCTTCTGCCTGGAGCACTTCCACAAAAATATCAATCTGGGTCATGGGGAAAAGCTCGGTTATCACCAGGCTCTCGAAAACTTCCCTTATCACTTTGGAAATCTCAATGCTGCGCCTGTTCGGGCCGCTCCGGCTGTGCTCCTCCTTGCTCGCGAACGGGGACATGGTGTACCTGCACTTCACCAGGGCCTTGAACGGGTTCGCGTCGTGCTTGGGTATGCATTCGCGCGGGCCGTACACCCCTGCGATTACCTTGTTTCCGCCCCATTCCACGTAGGCCGAGCCTTCGGCCTCGTTGAGCACTCCTGCCTCGACTTTCACAGGGCGCAAATCGTCCATGCCCCTTCCGTCAATCCTTTTTCCGTCTATTATAAGTTTGGGTTTTTCTCCTCCTCCCATGTGTTCACCTTTTCATCTATTTCAAATCTGCAATCATTCGCTCTTGTGCTTAGCTACGAAATCCGCTACCTCGTTCGTGAGCCCGCTCACGTGGGATTTCCTGCTCACCATGTCTATGGCCTTGAGCGCGAGACCTATGTCGCCGCCGGAGAGCCACACGTAGCCGTTGTTGCCTACGTACACTTCTGTGCCGGTGCCCTGCATTATGGTGTTGAGCATGCTGTTGCGCTTGCCTATGAGTCGCGGGACTTTAGCAGCCGGGAACTCGATTATCTTTCCCGGGGCGAGCTTGCGCACGTCCACGAGGTCCACGTTCCCCACTTCATCAACATCTTTCACTTTTCCGAACATTATCTCGCCCATGCTGAAAGGCACGCGCGTGTCCTTCCCGGAAAGGAAGCCCTCGAACGGCAAATTCAAATCAACCTTGTACCCGTTGCCCCTTATGTACACCACGATGCCGACAACCGCGTCTCCCTGCCTTGGCGAGTATACGCTTTTCGTGGGCACGAACTTGTTCTCCTCGTCCATCATGCCCGCGACGCTCGCGTAGGTCTTGTTCCCCTCCACGTACGTGGTCTCGGCCATGAACGGAGTGTCGGAAATCTTCTCTCCTGGCACGACTATCTTCTTCACTGAATCACCTGTGGGTATGGCGCCATTTGCGCCCTGATTGTTCCAGAAAAAGTACTTCGCGCCCCTCCTGGGCATTGTACCTCCGGTTTTTTCTCTCTTTTACGCATTAATTAAGAAAGATAGTATATTTAAATTTACTCTACACACAAATACATGGGAATGACCATGAAAAAGGAAATAGCGGTTACTGCTTTGCTGCTAGTTGTCGCTGCGGCGCTTGTTTTGGGAATCAGCATTGCCAGCGGGAATTTCGAGGCCCAGGACGCGAAGAAGTTCGTGCTTGAGGATTTGCGCACCAAGTTCCCCTATGCGGACAAGATTGAGATAATAGGCTTTGAGCCCAGAAGCAACAGCAACGGACAGACCTATTTTGCGATAAAGGCAAGCGTGAGCGAGAACCTGGACATGCCCTGCCCAAAGAGGACTCATTTCTATTACAATTACCCTGAGCAGAACTTCGTCCCTGCGCCTCCTGAATCAATAGTGAAGACCTGCAGGGTGTGCG
>JAQTMJ010000093.1 GCA_028714395.1 Candidatus Iainarchaeum sp.
CCCTTTCAAAGTCGGTAATCTGGGGTCGTCCCAGCCCATCACTTTCCCTTCCTTAACCAACGGGGTGATGAAGCGCTTGCCTATGGGCGCATTCTTTATGGATAAACGGGAAAACTCAACCAGATCAGGGACGCGCAGGCCCAGCAGCTTTATGAGAAGGAAGTAAAGCTCGTCGCGCAGCTCGTATTCCTTGGTGCGCATCGCGTGCGTGACTCCCTCCATGGAATCCATTATCGGGGCATCGAAATCATAGGTGGGCCACACGCTGTAGTTCTTTCCCTGCCTGTAATGTTCTGCTGAGATAATGCGAAACAAAGTCGGATCGCGCATCACAGTGTTCTGCGCGCTCAAATCCCCCTTGAGGCGCACTATGGCTTCCCCTGGCTTGTAGCCAGAGTGCATTTTCTTCCAGCGCGCCAGCGTCTCACTTTTTTCCAGGGTTTTGCAGGCGCACGCCTTTCCCGTGGTGCGGCCTTCGCTCACCTGCTCCTGGGCGCAGGTGCACACGTAAACCGCGTCCTTTTCCATGAGCTTCTCGGCGCATTCGTAGAAGAGCTTCATTTTGTCCGATGAGTAGCTCTCGGAATCCCATTCTATTCCGAGCCATTCCAGGCCTTCCTTTATCGCGTCAACGTATTCCTGACTCTCCTTCTCAGGATTTGTATCATCAAATCGCAGTATCATCTTTCCCCCGTATTCCTTTGCGCAGCCGTAGTCAAGGAATGCGGCTTTCGCGTGGCCTATGTGCGGGTAGCCCGACGGCTCAGGGGGGAAGCGCGTGACCACTTTTCCGAATTCAGCGTTGGGGAGGGCAAGCTTCTTTTCCTCCTCCTTCTTTTCAGCGAATGTGTAGCTCTTGAGCTTGTGCTCTATTTCATCTTTCCTGAGCTTGCTCACTTCCGCTACCGCTTCCCCTATGAGGCGCATGGTTTCCTTCATGTCCTTTTTCGCGTCCGGGAATTCCGCGATTACTTTTCCGGCTATGGCGCCTGGATTGGGCTTGCCGAAATCAAAGGCGTTCTTGAGCGCGTGCTTCCTTATGGTTTCCGTGAGCGACATAGGCATCCTTGTTTATGAGGAAGATTAAATACTTAACCTTGGCGCTTAGTATTGACACTAGATAGAACGCTCAAATTCAAGAAGAATAGACTATTTCTTGGGGCGTTTTTTGCTTTCTTTTGGCTTTTCGGTTTGTTCCTCTTGGCCCTCTTCCGCGGCTGCCTGAGCCGGGGTTTTAAAGTCCGCATCACTCTTCGGTTGCGTTTTATCTTTGAGATCCTGCGGACCTACACGTGAATAACCCGCGGGTTATTCACTGCATATATCTCTTGTATTCTTTTGCATATCTTTTGAAGAACCACTGCACGAATATTGCATCGTTCTTCTTCACCTGCGAACGCTCGAGCGCAGTGTAATAGCTGCCCCTGTTTTCATATGGGATGTTCAAAAGCGGGAAACCACGCCTATGGAGCACGAAGTTCATCAGAAGCCGGCTCGTCCTTCCGTTTCCATCGCCAAACGGATGGATGGTAACGAACTTCAGATGCACCAGGGCGGCAAGTTCAACCGGATGCATCTCCTTGCTCCGATTGTACCATCTGAAGAACTCGTTAAGCAGCACTGGGACCTCTACCGGGTTGGGCGGCATGAATCTGCTCCCTGAAATTGCCACCTGGTACTCGCGCAATTTGCCCGCCATGTCGGGCTTTGTGGCTTCGAAGAACTTTTTATGCCAATGAAGGATTGCCTGCAGCGTCAAATCTTTCTTGTAGCCAAGAATTTCATAGAACAGCCTTTCGTGCGCTTCAGCTTCCTTGATGTCCTTGACCGGCTTGGAACTGGGCGTCAGTCCGCGTTCGAGAAGATCCGCAGTCTCGCGATAGGTGAGCTTCGAGCCCTCCATCCGGTTGGTATCGTAGGTGAATTTGACTGAAAACGAGCGAACCTGCTTTTCCAGAATGTTTTCAGGGGTTTTCTGCTCCTCTTTCGAGCAGTTCTCCTTGATTCTGTTCAAGGCCGGATACCAGCGCTCCTTGTAAATCTCTGAAAGGAATTGGCTCTTGAGCTCTTCAATTTTGGCTGGAATCCTGGTGCCAAGGTATTTCTCCCTGGTAACAACGTTGTGCCCGGTGCGGATGCTGTGCTCCAGATAGTAGTATAACTTTGTGCCTACGGTTTTTTTCTTTACTGTCACCATGCTCTTTTATTACCCTTACATATTTATATATTCTTCTATTTTGTTAAAAATGTAAGGGTAGATGCTGTCTTTTGCTCATCTCTGGGAAAGGTACATGGCGAATAGTATGATTCCTCCGCCAATCAGTTTGAGCGGGGAAAGGTATTCCTGGAAGAAGAATACGCTTGATATGGCCGCGAACACGGGCTCGCATATGAATATGAGGGCCGTGCTGGACGGCGCAACCCTTTTCTGCGCTATGGTCTGGAACCAGTAGGCAAGCGCGGATGCGAAAATGCCCAAATAGAGGATTGCAAGCAGGGGCTCAAATGGATAGGTTCTGGGAAGCCCGCCTGCGAAAGGAAGCGCAATCCAGCTCAATGCTCCGGCCACCGCCATCTGGACCAGGGTGAACGCGTTGGAATCGCATTCCGAGCTTCTTGAAAGCAGGAGTATGTGCGCCGCGAACCCCACGGCAGACAGGAGCGTGAGGATTTCCCCAATTCCCAGGGAGAACGAGGCCCCGGTGAGAAGCCACAACCCGAGCACGGCGAGCAGGACGCAGAACGCGATTTTATTCGCGGGCATCTTCTTTCCGAGCAGCGCACCGCCTATGGGCACTATCACTATGTACAGGCCGGTTATGAACGCGCTTGTAGCAGGGGAAATAGTTATCTGTCCATAAACCTGGGTTGCAAAGCTGTAAAAAAGAATTACGCCTGCAGCTATTCCAAGCGTCATTTCACGTCTGGTTATCCTGTGCCGTGCGAGAACTACGGGAATCGCGAGCAGAACGGATGCGATGGTGAACCTGAACGCAATTATGGGAAATGTATCATAGGCTGAAAGCGCGTATTTCAGCGCAGGGAAGGAAAAGCCCCACATTATCGCGGCTGCCAGCAGCAGGGCTATGTCTTTTTTGTGCTCCATGCGGATTCTTTCTTTGCGCGGATTAAAAAAGGATTCCTCGCATTTTTAAAATTGTTTTATGGATATATTGTTTTACTTATGGGATCGTGAGCCAACCTGGTATGCTGCAAGCTTCGGGAGTTTGTTATGCCGGTTCAAAAGCTTTCGCTGGCGAAAATTTGCCAGCATGGCTGGCAATCCGGCCGGTCCCAAATTTTTTCTCTTTTGCACTTATTTATAAACGAGTTTTGAGGAACTAAACTATGGGCGTGGAAAAACCCAGGAAAATCGTGATAAGGATAGAGGTCACGGAAGTGCGCATAGCCAGGGGCGAGTTTGACGAGCAGGTGAAGAAGCTCCTGGAGAAAAACCGCGAGACCATAAGATACCTCGCGAAAAAGTAGGGCTTGCCATGCTGGACAGCAAGGGAGTGCAGGTTTTCAAGACCAACGAGGGGCTCATTCTTCCCACAAGGCAGAGCCTGATGGAGCTCTACAGGATACTTACCGAGTACACGCGCGAGTACGTGAAAACCGACGTGATGCATTACGGGGTGAGGTATGAGGGGATACTCACCATGATGGAGAGCAGGCTCCGGGGCAAGAGATACGCCAAAGCTCCGCTTGAGAATGCGCTTGCGGTTTCCGAGGAGCTGGCGTTCAGGATAATGTGCGAGCATCCCTTCACGGACGGGAACAAGCGCACCGCGCTCATAGGCGCGTTCTTTTTTCTCATAATGAACCTGGACTACGTGAACAAAAATTCGGGGAAGAGATACGCGTTCCTTCCGAGCATGGGCCATTTTGATGTGGGGGTGCAGATGGAAAGGGCGAAGCAGCTCGAGCTGCTCGCAGCATGGAATGATGAGCGTAGGAGCGCTGAGCTTTATGAGTTCCTTACCAGGAACGGCATCAAGGTCAGGAGCAGGAACAGGATAACCGAGGACCACATACGCCAATACTTGCGCAAATTCCTCAGGGAGCTGGTCGTGGAAGCCTGATTCAGTAGCCAAG
>JAQTMJ010000094.1 GCA_028714395.1 Candidatus Iainarchaeum sp.
GGAGGAGCCCGAGCAAATCATCATCCTTCATATCCCTGGCGCGTGCCATGGCAATCGCCCTTATCATACTAAGCCTTGCCTGTGCATTTCTGCCCTTCAGGATTGACTTTGCAGCAGCAACCCCATGGCTTCTATTCTCTCCCAGAAGCCTGAATATGTCCGCGCCCTTTTCCGCGACTCTCAAAACCATTTTTGAAGCCACAAATCTGCAGCCATCTATTTCGCCATGCAGTGCAGCGCGGACCCCTTCCGCGCATGCTTCCACCACCGCTTCCTCTTCAAGGTATTTTTCCAGCATGTTTGCCCCTTTCCTCCTTATGCTGCTGTTTTCGCTTCCCAATGCTTTTCCGAGCAACTCGGCAGCCGCCCCTTTATCCGAAGCATTCTCTTGCTTCATTCCGAATTCCACGATGCGCATGGTTTCCGCGATTGTGCGGCCATCCTTCTCCAGCATATGCTTCTGGTCTGCCATCGCATTTGCCAGTTGTCCTTTAACCTCTGAAAACTCCGCGCCTGCCCTGAGTGCGGAAAGCAGGAGCTTTGCAGCCTTTAGGCGAATCGTTTCATCCTCATCAAGCAGCAGCGAAGCTGCGTTGCCAGCCAGGCCCTTCGGAACCCCGTTTTTCTTGACCACGGCAGGAAGCACGATGAGTGCATTCAGCTTCTGCTCCTGGTTGCCTTTCAGCATTTCGGAGAGCTTTGCAGCAGTTTCCTGCTCCAGCCAGCCTTTCTTCGCAAGGCTGAGCAGCAATGCAACGCCTCTGAATCCGGTTTCATAATATTTATTGCCCAGCTCCATCAGTGCCTTTCCGGCCTTTTTCCGCATCTCATCCTTACTCTTCTTTTTGCCGGCGAGCAAAGCGGCAAAGGCCTTTACTCCAATATCCTGGCTCTCTATGTAAAACCGTTTTAGTGCGCTATGCACCGGCTCGAGCGAAACCTCCGCATCCCGGATGTTTTCAAGCGAATCCAGCAGAATCATCACGTTCTCCTTTTTGCATCCGAGCAGGGCCGAGCCCAGGACAGAAACCGCCCGTTTGCTATTATTCCTGTCCCATGCTGCTATCTGCTCCAAGGCCAGCGCAGCGCTCCTGACAACCTCCCCATCCTTTTCGTGGAGCAGCGCCGAAAGGTCGTCTATGGCAAGCGATATGCTGGTTGCAGCGCCAGCCATTTGCAGTACCCCGATTGCCTTTTTCCTATTCTCCCCTCCTTTGGCAGATATTGCAAAGACAAGAGGCACAACTGTTTTCGGAGCCTCGCATCCCAGCTCCAGCGCTTTTTCTATTCCGGCAAGGGAAAGCTCCATGACCTCGGATCGGTTGCCGCCCCTTACTGCATGGAACAGGCCGTTTGCAAAGGCGTCAAGCACGCGTTCCCTCATCCCCTCATAGTGCATTGCTTCAAGCAGTGCGCTGCCTGCAGCCTTTCTAACTGCCGCTTTTTTTTCATTGTAAAGGAATATCAATTTGCCCAGCGCCCACTCCTCGGGTTTCCAGCCGCTCTTTATGAGATTTCCAACAGCCAGCGCAGCCGCTTCCCTCACCTTCTCGTTTTCGTCGAAAAGGGAGATGTCCATAACTTTCATTTGGGCTTCTTTCATCTGCCTGGTTTTCTCCCAGCATTTGGCGACGCTGTTCACGGCGCACACCCTTATTCCTATGTTTTCCTCGCATACTGTGCTCCACTGCGCGAAGCGTTCCAGATCCGCAGGCCGGTTTTTTGGTTTTTCTCCGAGGCTTTCTCCTGCGGCATTTGGCATGGTGGCGTTGGTGATTGCGCCAAACGCCATGCCTGCTGCATGCTTTACATATTCGCGGTTTTTTTCGTTCCAGTGGGCTTCCAGAATCAGGCTGATTGTTCCGGATGAGAGTATCTCCTCGTAGTTCCTTTCTGCCATCCTGCGGAGCGCTATAAGCGCGTCAAACAAGGCGCCCTGCGAGGAGTTGGTATCGCCAAGCACATTGTTGCATTCCTGCACACTCTCGAATCTGGCTCTTTCATATTTCCCGCTGTTTTCCGTGCGCCCGTGCGTTTGCAGTTCTTCATCAGGAGTGCGGATAATTGCTGCAGTTTCATAGGCTTTTTCTTCCCTCTGCGGCTCTTTGACCCACCACTTCCTAATATTCCTAATCCGCTCAATAATACCGGCCACGCGTTCCCGTGTGCTCTTCCCCGGGGCAAGCTGCTGGTCAGACTGGCTCCTGAAGGTCAAAACTTTGATGCTCATAAATATCTCCTTCTTCATCTATAAACCAAACCACTTAAAAAACTACTCTCTTGCACAATTCAGGAGGCTGCAAAACGCCTCCATCGGCAGAAAGGTAGATTTTTTAATTATCGTCGCCCCATTCCATATCCTTAAACTTTAGAGGTGATTGAAGTCAAATTCTACATAACAACAGCGATTCCGTACGTGAACGCAGCTCCGCACATAGGCCACGCGCTGGAATTCGTGCAGACCGATGCCATAGCGCGCTACCATATCTCTCTAAGAGATGATGTCGCACTGGTCACAGGAGCTGACGAGAACAGCCTGAAAAACGTGCACGCAGCAGAAGCCAAGGGCATAACCACAGCAGAGCTCTGCGAAAAGAACGCAGCGGTATTCAAGGAGATGGCGGAAAAAATCGGGCTTTCGTTCACCAGCTTCAAGCGCACTTCGCTCAAAAGCGAGCACTGGCCGGGAGTGCAGAGGCTCTGGGAGCTCTGCGCAAAATCCGGGGATGTTTACAAAAAGACCTACCGGGGCTTGTATTGCGTGGGCTGCGAATCCTTCTACGAAGAGAGCGAACTTCCTGACGGATTGTGCCCTGAGCACAAGAAAAAGCCCGAGGCAGTGGAGGAGGAAAACTATTTCTTCAGGCTCTCGCGATACCAGGCTGATTTGGAGGAGCTCATAGAAAGCGGCAGGCTCAAAATAATTCCTGAGAAAAGGAAGAACGAGGTGCTCAGTTTCATACACGGCGGATTGCAGGACTTCAGCATCTCCCGCTCGGTGAAAAGGGCCAAAAACTGGGGCGTCCCGGTCCCAGGTGATGAAACACAGATACAGTACGTATGGTTCGACGCACTCGGAACCTATCTCACAGGAATAGGCTACGGGACCGATGAGAAGCATTTTGAAAAATACTGGCCGGCAGAAGTGCACGTAATAGGAAAGGGGATTTTGAGGTTCCACGCAATCTACTGGCCCGCAATCCTGCTCTCCGCAGGGCTCAAGCCTCCGAAATCCGTGTTCGTGCACGGCTACATAACCGTGGAAGGGCAGAAGATGAGCAAGAGCCTGGGCAACATAGTGGACCCGCTCGCGCTCATTGAAAAATACGGCGCTGATGTCGTGCGCTACTACCTGCTCAGCGAAGTCCCCACTTTCGACGACGGGGATTTCTCGGAGAAAAGGCTCATAGAAAAAAGCAACACCGAGCTTGCCGCGAACGTGGGAAACCTGGTGAATAGGACAATGGTTTTCCTCGCGAACAACTTCAACGGTGAGATACCACATGCCGAATTGGGAGAAACTGAAAAAACGTTCCTTGAGGCGCAGAAAAAGCAGATGGAACTGATAAGCTCGCACCTTGACGAGCTCAGGCTGAAAGATGCAATGGATTCCACAATGGCATTCTCAAGCAACGCGAACAAGTTTTTCCAGGACGCAGCCCCGTGGAAGAGCATAAAGGAGGACAGGGCAAAGGCTTCAGCATCGCTCTACGTGCTCGCGAACCAGGTGAAGGATCTGGCGATACTGCTTTCGGTGCCGCTCCCCAACACGAGCGAATCCATATTCCTACAGCTGGGAATGGAGAAAAAGGCCTGGAAGGATTTGGGCGTTCTTTCGCTCAAGCCAGGCCACAAGACCGGCAAGCCGAGCATTCTCTTCAGGAGACTGGAATACAAGAGCTGATGCTATGAAAACAAGAAAAGGAGAGGAGCTGAAATTCGGGGCGAGCAACTTCGTGCGCTCCGATTACGTTGAAATGCGATTGCAGAAGCTTGAGGAAAGGCTGGAAAGGCTGGAAAGGATAGTGGAGAGCTTCACAAGGCCCCCGTTCTCGCCCCGCACCATAAGATGACTAAAGCCCAGGCGC
>JAQTMJ010000095.1 GCA_028714395.1 Candidatus Iainarchaeum sp.
TGCGAAAATGAATGCGGAGCTGGGCGCGAGCAGGGGGCTGCTTTCACCATCCGAGGCCGGGATTGCAATGTACGGCGCGGTGCTCGCGATTGTGGTTATACTGCTGATTACGTATTATTACATCCGTATGCGCAGAAAACCGACCAAGCAAAAGAACAACTTTTTTAAATTCCGGAAAAGCAGTTGAATCCATGGAAAACGAGCCCGAGGTAAGCGAGGTCCTCGCCTCTGAGACGCGCAAGGACATACTGAAGCGGCTTTGCGAGAGGAATTACCGGCCCTCGGACTTGAGCAGGGAGCTGGAGAAGGACCGGTCCACCATAACCGAGCACCTGAAGGCTCTTACCGATGCCGGGCTCGTGGAGCGCATAGAGAGGGAGGGGCACAAGTGGATTTTCTACAAGCTGAGCAACTACGGCCAGGCGCTGTTCCCGAACCAGAGGAGAAGGGTGATATACATGGCGCTCACCCTGGTGGCAATCCTGGGGGCCATGGGTTCGCTGCTCATGCACATGGAAAGCGGACTCGGCCAGGAAATAACGGGGCGCCAGGCAACGGATGCCTATGTCCAGAAGGGCGCGCCGGGAAGTGAAATCATATCCGGAAGTGCGGTCCCGATGGCTTTGGGAAATTACAGCGGAGAGAACGCAAGCCGGGTCCAGGAAGGGCAGCTAGCTGACGGAAGCGTATATCTGTACGCTGCGCTTGCATTCCTTGTGCTCGGGCTGATAGCCGCAATCCAGCTGGCGGTTAAAAAAGGCAACGAGCTCGTGATTCCCAAACGCCGCAAGTAGTTGGCATCGGGCGGAGGCCTACAATTTTTAAGCTATCCCGCGAATTAATTAGCGATATTCATGGGTGCCAATGAAATTTCCTTCCTTGCAGAACTGAGAAAGAGGAAGCAGGAGCTGGAATTCAAGCACGGCTACCTGCTGCGCAAGGGCAGGGAACGCACAAGCCCCGCAGTGTATTCGCTGGAGCAGGAGCTGGAAGGCGTGGCAAAACAGGTCCAGGAGCTTGAGGACATGCTCAAGGAACTGAAGGTGGAGCTTTTCTATCCCCATGAAAACGAGATCAGGAAACTGGGCGCAGCCATAGCCAAGCACAAGCCCGAGGATGTGGACAAGGCGATGGAGAGCAAGAGCGGCGAGCTCTATGCGCTCATGGAAGAAAGGGGCGCCCTGACCAAGGAGAATTACGGAAGGAGAAGGGAAATCGCGGCGCTCATGGACCTGGCCAACTCATTCCCGTCCAAGATAAGGGACGAGATTGCGGAAATAGTGAGGAGGGGAGAGCTGGACGAATTGGACGGGAGCGTGCTTGACGACAGGAACAGGGAAAAATTATTCAAACTGCTGAACAGGTGCGGCATCGGCTGCTCGCTCTCCGGCTACAGCCTGCTTCCGCCCGGGAAGGGCAGGGTGGAATGGAACGAGGCCAGGGTGGAGCTCAACGGGCTCTGCGCCTGGGTGGAGCCGGAAAAGGTCCATGAGATAGAAAAATTCGGCAAGGAAATTGTCGCAACGGGCAACGAAATCCAGGTAATGAACGCGGAAAGGCAGGTGAAGAAATTCGGCTCAGGGGAGGAGAAAAAATTCGAAGAGCTCCAGAAGAAATACCTGGAGATGGTGAAGAGGAGGAACCAGCTTACTTCTAATTAGTCGCCACCCAGGGGCTTTGAGAGATAGGGACCATCATCCGAGTATCCCCGCCTGCGGTAGTAGGGCTTCACGCCCACTGCGCTTATCACGAGCATTTTCCGCGCGCCCAAATCCGAAGCTATGCGCTCGGCTTCGAAAAGCAGCGCAGAACCTAGGCCGCGGTGCTGGAGCTCGGCTTTTTTCCCGAGCTCGGCCTCCTGACCATATACGTGGAGTTCGCGCACCAACGCGCTTTCTTCGGTTATTTCTTTCCGGTGCGAGCCGGGAATGCGCAGGCGCAGGAAGGCGGCAAGTGCGTTGCTCTTCCTGTCCTCCATGGAGAGGAATATTTCTTTTCCTTTGCAGGCATCGTATTCGAGTCGCCTAAGAACAGGTTCCTCCACGATTTTGCGGTTCAGGCCGGCTTCCCTGCTCCGCATTTCGTTCATCACTATCCCCAGGGAGGAAGCTTTCCTTTCCACCAGTTCGCGCAGGTTGCTTTTCTTCACCCCTCCGGCTATCAGGTTTGCCGGAATGTCGCGCTGCACCCGCATCACTCGCACGTATTTCGGAATGAATGAATAGGCCCGGGCAATCACATCGGCTGCGGTTTCCGTGGAGTAGGGTTCGTATTGCCCTGCAAGCATGAGCTGGTGCAGCTTCGTGCCCGGAATCACCAGGGTCGGGTAAATCTTGAGCATGTCCGGCCTGAAATCCGGGCTGGAGAAAAGCCTTTTGAACATGAGCAGGTCTTTTGCGGGCGAGGAGCCCGGGAGCCCGGGCATTATGTGGTAGGCAACCTTGAACGCGGAATCCTTGAGCCTTGCAGTCGCCTGGATCACGTCCGAAACCCTGTGGCCGCGCGATATTCTCCCATAGATGGAATCCGAAGGGTGCTGCACCCCGAGCTCGACTTTCGTGGCTCCGTAAACCAGCATCTCGTCTATGTGGGCATAGGTGCACACGTCCGGCCGCGTCTCAAATGTGAGGCCCACGGCCCTGTGCTTCGCGCTCTCGTTAAGCTTCTTCGCCTTTTCCAAATCGCGCGAGCGCGAACCGTTCAGCCCGTCGTAAATTCCTTTCACGAACGCGCGCTTGTATCTTTCGTCCATGGAAAGGAAAGTGCCGCCCATCACTATGAGGTCGCACTTGTCCGTGGGATGGCCATTGAGCTCGAACTGCCTCAGCCTGGACCGCACCTGCCTGCCTGGGCTGAAGGAATTGCTCCTGGCCCGCAGGGCGGCTGGCTCGCTTCCTGTGTAGCTTCTGGGCGCCTTCCCGGTGAACGGGCAGTAGATGCAGTTCCACCTGCACGAGTTTTCGGGCTTTATCATCACAGCTATGGGAGCGACCCCGGAAAGGGTGCGCATGGGCTTTCTTTTGAGCAGGGCCCGTATGCCCGGAGTAAGCTTGCGTTTGGGAAAGGCTTCCATAAGTTCCGCGTTATTGAAGAATCCGCACTTGAATTTTTTCCCTGCTTCCCTCTTGAGCAGCTCCAGGTCGCGAGCCCCTTCCAGAAGCCCGGTTATGATGTAGGAGAGCGCCTTTTCCCTGGATTCCATTTGCTCACAGTCAGAAGAGGTTGGACAAAAGGCCTGCGAGCGAGTATATCAGCCCGTTCATGGAAGGGAAGAAGAGCATGCCGTTGTTGGTTGCCTTGAAGTCCGCGAGCAGGCTGGGGTTCACGTTGACCGTGGCGTTGAGGGTCTGGTTTATCATGGGCGAGGATTCGGAAACCACGGAAATTACCGGGTAGTATTCGGATTCCTCCGCGCTCACCACTTCGTAATAGATGGTCCTGGAGCCTTTTGCAGGAACGTAAACGTACTTGTTGAAAGCCCATTTGGGGATGTTGATGGAGCTTACCTTGAACACGTCCCCGGTGCTGGCCTTGTTGTCAATGGTAACGTAGAACCTTGCCGGCTGGCCCGAAAGGGTCTCCTTCGTGCTGCTGTCAAGGGAAGCTCTGAGCACGTCGTGGGTGATGTTCACTTTCACCGAGAGGGTATAGTTCTGCAGCCCCTCGGCCGCCAGGTCAAGTATCACCACATTGAACCTGTATTCGCCCTCAGGGGCGTACTTGTCCGCGGTAACTTTCACCTGGAGCGGGATTCCGGCCCAGTCGCTCGGGGTCGCGGTCCAGCCTTCCGGAAGCCCGGTGGCGTTTGCTATCTCGTAGGTTCCGCCTACGCCGTACATGCCTCCGACCTTGGGCCTTCCGTCGAAGCTCATGGAGATGGTCTGTCCCGGACCTATCTCTCCGAGATAGATTTCCTCGCCGTTCGAGATTTCCTGCTTCACTGGCTCTAGCATTGGTATCGCGTGCATCAATGATGCAAGGATAAATA
>JAQTMJ010000096.1 GCA_028714395.1 Candidatus Iainarchaeum sp.
GAAGAAAAGGACGTGATGGTGAGCGGCCTGGACCCTGAGCACCTCGTTTATTACGGGCGCATAAAGGACGAGGTGCTCAATTCGGTGAAGAAGTTCGAGAAATCCTTCAGCGTGGACAACCTCGCGGTCCATTTCAAGAAGGGCAAGACCATGTACGAAGCCACGGTGCACATGGACCTGAACGGCAGGCACGTGGCCTTCAGGTGCGAGGCCCACCAGCTCGGTGAAGCGGTTTCCATGATTTCGAAGGAATTAAAAATAATCTTTGAGAAAGCCAAGAGCGAGAAAATGGAACTCAAGAAAGGCGCGAGGGAAAATGAATGAAAGGCCAGGTGAGCACCGAGCTGCTTGTCGTGATAGGGTTCGTGGTGCTGCTTTTCATACCCCTCATAATGGTCGTTTACTACAAGACCAACGAGCTCAACAGGGACATAGGCGGCATGCAGAGCCGGCTGCTCACTTCCAAGCTTGCGTTCATAGCCAATTCCCTCGGATATTTGGGAAGCGGCAATTCGCTCAAGTCCGAATTCTCGCTCCCGGAAGGGGTGCGCACGCTGGAATTCAATACATTGGGCAACGGGGGAGAAGTCCGCATCACCCTTGCTGACGGAAGCCAGATTTCCCAGGTGACCAGCCTCCCGTTCGACAGCCCTGGGGAATACGCGGGAGGCGGCAGCTACAAGCTCGAGTTCCTTTCCAAAGGCGGAAAGATATACGTGACAAAATCCGCATAATCAGTCCAGGCTGAACGCCACTTCTCCTTTCACGATTGTTTTCACCGCCCTGCCCCTCAATTGCTTCCCTTCGAACGGGCTCCATTTCGCCTTGGTGCAAAGCTCATTCCCGTGCACGGTCCACTCCCTCTTGAGGTCCACCAGGGTTATGCTTCCAACGCACCCCTTTTCTATCCTCCCGTAATCGCGCAGTCCCATTATCCTGGCCGGATTCTCCGAGAACCTTTTGGCTATCCACTCCAGGTCCATCAGCCCCCTGGAATAAGCGTCCAGGAACAGCGGAAGCGCGGTCTCAAGGCCAGGGAACCCGAAAGCCCCCTTCTTCTTGTCCTCAAGGATGTGCGGCGCATGGTCTGTCGCAATGGCATCAATGCCATCCAGGCGTTTCCACAGATCCGATACTGATTTTATGGTTTCCAGCCCTGGCTTCACCAGGGCCCTGCAGTCCCCCTCGTCAAAATCAGATTTGCACAAAAACAGGTGGTGCGGCGCAACGTCCGCGGTTGCAAGTTTCCATCCCTTCACCGCGTCCAGCACGCTCTCGTTCGGCACATGGGTAAGATGCACCTTCCTCCCGGCCTTTTTCGCAAGCCCGATTGCTTTCCCTGCCTCGTCGCCCTCGGCGTGCACGAATATCTGCTTCGCTTTCGGGAACTCCTTCATGTGCCTTTCCACGCTCTTCTCATCCTTCATGAGCATGTTTCCGGTGGTCATCCCCAGGTACATCTTGAGGCTTTCCGGCTTTGCATCCCGCACTTCCTCGAAATTATTTTCCGTTGCCCCGAAATGGAACCGCACCTCGCACCTGGACTTCAGCGCAAGTTTCCTTTTCTCATCCAGCGCTTCCCTGGTTATGGTGGGCTTGGGGATGTTGTTCGGCATGTCGTACACAAGCGCGTATCCGCCCGCGACCGCGGCATCTCCCCCGCTTTTGAAATCCTCCTTCCAGGTTTCCCCGGGCTCCCGCAGGTGCACGTGCATGTCTATCAGGCCCGGAAGCGCAATGAGCCCGCGCGCGTCCACAATCTCCCCCCGCGCGTCCAGGGCCCTGCCCACGCCCGTTATTTTTCCGTTTTCGATAAGTATGTCGTTCTGGGCGAATTTTCCATCCACATAGGCTATGGCGTTCTTTATGAGCATCTTCCTCCCTCTGGTTGCTTAAGCGCTATGCAGGAATTATAAACTCCCAGGTTTATTTACTTTCGGAAATGGCTTGTTGGAGCAATTGGCTTCGGCCCGCATGGCAGATGCAAAGGGCAGAATGGCGGATGCTCCATATACGAGAGGTGAAAGAAATGGAAAAATACATGATGGTCGGGCTTCTTCTAGCCGGCATCCTGCTTTTGGGATGCACAGCTCCCGGAGGGGCCGGCAACGGAACCGGAACAAATACAAGCTCAGGACAGAATGCGGGAACCGGCACAGGCGCCGGACAGAACGGCGGAACATCCGGCCAGACCGGAGGCACGGGCAATAACGCTTCAGGAGGCACGGGCAGCAACACTTCGGGGGGCGCAGGACAGAGCCTCGCCGGCCTGGGCTATGATGCACTGATTGCATTGGGAACCCCGATGGAGTGCACCTACACCCAGAGCGAGAACGGCGCTTCAACCACGATGACCATGAAAATCAAGGGCAACAGCATAAGAGCCGACGGCACCAGTTCCAGCGGCGGCGTGAGCACACCCATATCCTTCATATCCACCGGAAACAAGGTGTACGTGAAGCTCTCGCAGCAGGTCTCGAGCGGCCCCATGGCAGGATGCGAATGGCTGATGATGAACGGAACCAACGGCACATCCAGCGGCACGAGCGACCCCACGGCGGGTTTCAGCAACCCGACCGCAAATTTCAACTGCGTACCGGCAGCTTTCGGGGACGACGTATTCGCGGTGACCGGGAAAGCGTGCGACCTTTCATCCCTGTTCAGCCAGACACCCTAGTTCCTTTTTTCTTTATCTTTTATTGTATTGTAAATTGCATCTGCCCAAAACAGTGCAATTTACAATGCCCAAAAAATTGCTTGCACCCAATCTGCACCGTCAACCCAATTTATCGCAATTTTCTGGTTCTCATTTCCACCGCTCCCCACAGGCGATGCAGCCCGGTCCGTTGCACGCCCCGGCGCCTGCTAAGCACATGTTTTTAAAAATAGCCCACGAATCGCACTTCATGAAAAGGCTTCTGGCACTGCTCATCCTGGCATCCGTTGCGTTTGCCAACTTCCAGTTCCAGAACCAGGAGATTTCCGTGAAGCTGAACGAGGACGGAAGCGCCACGGTAGAGGAAAGCCTCAATCTCGTGGTGTTCAGCCAGTACAGCATGCAGCTCTACGAGACCGGCTATAACAAGAACACCCTCTCGGGCTGGCAGGAGCTGACCAACATAACCGAGATAAAGGTGCACACCAGCGCCAAGGACGCCGACGTGCGGGGGCTGATAATCCGGCCCCAGCCCCTGGAGAAATCGCTTTCCGCAGGGGACGTGTGGTACGCACAGATAATACTGGACTACAGCGTCTATCCCTATTACGACAAATCCGGTCAGCCCATAAACGGCACGGGGCTCGTGGAGATTGACAATTACAAGCCCAGGACGACACGCTACAGCCTCAACGAGGCCGCGTTCAACCTTCCGCGGACCGAGCGCGGCGACATACGGCTTGACACGGACACCACCCTCTCCATAACCCCTCCGGCGAATTCCCTCATAACCTATCTCAACCCCATACCCAGGGCCCTGGGCAGCTTCAAGCCTCCGGCGCGCTCACGCACGCTGAGCTGGAACGATTTGACGCTGGTGCAGTTCTCGCTTGAATACGAAATTGAAGAAAGCCTGGACAAGGAGGTGCTCCAGTTCTTTTCCGGCCTCCAGGACAGCATACGCACGAGCCTGCTCAGCACCGAGGGCTTCGCGGCGGTCGCAATAGCGATAATCCTGATATTCTCCTATTTCTACCTGAAGTTTTCCAGGAGATAGGTGCTTCGATGGAATACAAGTACGAGTCCGAGATGCTTTCCCAGCTGAAGAAGGGCAGGAAAGTGGGGCTTGGCGAGATTGCATCCGCCCTGGGCATAGAGCCCGCGGGCCTCATGCGCCCCCTCATCTCGCTGGAGGAGAAAGGGCTGGTGAAAAAGCAGGTAATGGAAACCCGTTCATT
>JAQTMJ010000097.1 GCA_028714395.1 Candidatus Iainarchaeum sp.
CTCATGAAGACCACGGGCAGGATAAGGGCCTCGGTGCTCGAAGGGGTGGGCTTCTTCAAGACCGTGCGGGGCAACTTCTACACCATCTCCAGGCTGGACGAGGACGCCTGGTCGCTGGATTCGCGCACCGGCCGGAAGACGTTCTCGCTGGAAAGGATGAACAAGGATGAGAAGAGGAGGTTCTCGGACCTCGTGATGGACGAGCTGATAAAGCTTTACATGCAGGGCTATGCGCTGAAGAGCCTCAGCCTTGCCGATTTCATCGTGACCAGGAAGAAAGTGGTGCTTGCCAACACCGGCTCGCTGGTGAAGGTCAAGAAAGGGAAGGTGGAGAACTTCCTGGGCAACCTGCGGTCAATGGTTAAAAGCGGCGTTGCGTACAAGGAGGACGTAACCTACTGCCTCGCGCTCTCGCTGGAAGCGATGAAGAAAGATTACGCAACATGGACCAGGGAGAACGGGCTGCACGAGAAAGACGAGCTTGAAGTGCTGGAAAGCCTGGAGTCCAGGGTGCTCAACTAGGCTCAGTCGAATGAAGTCCTGCCAAGCTTGAAAAACAGCGGCTTTCCGGCTTCCACAACCGCGTAAACCAGCTCTTTCCTTGCATCCGCGGCTTTTTTCATATCTGAGATAAGCTCTTCCAGGGCCGGATGCCATCCGCTGCCCACGATCCTGAGAAGCCACTGGGTGCGGTCCTCCCCTGGCCTGAAGCCCTTGCGATAGATGCGGATCCAGGGCTCGCTGGAAAAGGAAAGCCTGGCTATGTAGCCGTTTTTCCGCATGTGCCTGAACACCGCGTATTTCTCCCCTGCGAGCGGGTCTTCCTTCCTTACCTTTTCCATAAGGGAATCCATGGTCTCATTTTCCAGCGCGAGCTTTCCGCGCTCCATGAGGTAAACCGCTTCCAGGGGGTGGATTTCTATTTTTTCCCCGTTCTCTATTCCTATGCCCTGCCTGCGGAAAAGCTCCTCGGCCTTCTCCTTCCCTATTCTTACCGGCTCCAGAGAATCACCAACTGTCGCGCTCCTCGCGCTTGGCTTCTTCTTTCGCCGGCCCGGTTTTCTCACCATCCTTGTACTTCCTGAAAATGTCCATGAAGATGGATATGCTCTCTTGCGGAGTGTTCCTGAATTCCACCTCCACCCCTGCCGAGCCGCTGGTGTCTATCATCAGGGTTCCGAGGCCGAAAATCGAGTCCAGCGGGCCCCTCCGGCTCTCCACGCCGCTTATCTTGTTGAACGGTATCACGACCATCTTGCTCGAAACCGCGCCTTCGCGCACGGTTATTATCTCGTCTTCCACATGGATGTAGAAATACTGGAAATAGGTGTAGGTGGCTGCGCAGGCTATGGCAAGCATGGCAACAAGCACCGCCATAATCAGGTAAGGGCTGAATTCCATCACGGCTGAAAGCAGGAGCGTCAGGGCGCACAGCACCGCGAACGCTGACGCGAAAAGGAAATAGTAGATTTTCCCGGAGGGTCTTATGTAGGTTCCAGCCATGATAGGACGTGCAACCCAAAAAATTTAAACACTGCCCCTGGGCATGAGTATGCGCGTGTTGCCGTCCTTGGACCTTATCTCTATGGTTTCCACGAAGCCCAGGTCCTCCAGCTTGGACAGGTAGTTGCGCACCGAGCGCTCGTTCATTTTCAATCTTGAGTAAAGCTCGCCGCTCTGTATGCGACCCGCCTTCCTTATCTCCAGGAGCACCTTCCTCTCCTCCGAGGAAAGATTCTGCTCGTTTTCCCTGCGCATGAGCTCCTGGGCAGCGGATTTCACCTTTTCCGCGTGGGCTGCAAGCACTTTCTCAGAGCCTTCCTTGTCCGCTTCCTTGCCTGCAAGCCAGAGCGCGTTTATGCCGAGCCGCGCGTCCCCTCCGTTCCTTGCCGCGAAGCCCACGCACAGCCCCAGCGCGTCGCTATCGCAGGCGTCCGGGACGAAGCCCAATTTGGCCCTTTCGTCCAGTATGCCGCGCAGCTGCTTCGGCGAGTACGGCTTGAATGTGAGGATCGACTGGAGGAGCGAGCTCCTTATGCGCCTGTCCAGCCTGGAAATGAAGGTTTCCCTGTTCACTATCGCGATTACCGCGGCATCTATTCCGAAATTCTCCCTCATCCTGAGCAGATCGTAGAGTATGCCGTCCCTCTCTTCCACCGGCAGCATGTCAACATCATCCAGCACCACCAGGGGCGTTTTTCCCTCCTTCTTGAGCATCTCCACCGAATAGGACAGCAATTCATCGGCGCTCCTGCCCCTTCTTGAAACCGGATAATCCAGGGCCCCGAGCAGCTCGGCAAGGATGGAATAGCGGTAGCCCTGCTCCCAGCAGTTTATGTACACAGGGCGCACCCTTGCGGTAGCTTCCTTGAGCTGCGAGAGTATGTGCCTCGCAACCGTGCTCTTTCCAGTGCCCGGCGGGCCGAAGAACACCATGCTCGAAGCCCGCTTTCCCTTCATCATCGGAGCGAGGTTGAGCGCGGCTTCCTTTATCTCGCTCTCCCTGTGAAGTATTTCAGCGGGCATGTAATCCGGCGCGAACACCGCTTCGTTCCTGAAAACGGTCTGCGAAGAATCCAAATTTTTGAATATATTCATCCTATCACTTGATAACCGTTTTCTAGAATCCATTATTCGACTATCCTTTCTTCCTTTGCCTGTGCTTCTTTAAGTCTGTTACGAAATACTGCTTTTTTCCGCATTCCGGGCATTTCCCATCCCGGGTGATTCTGATTTCTTCTGCCGCGAAGCCGAATCTCCTCACGAGCAGTGCTTTGCAGTTGTAGCAGAACGTGCTCTCGCTTTCCGGGTCGCTTCTGTTCCCTGTGTACGCGTAGCGCAGCCCTTCCCCGAGCGCTATTTCCCTTGCTTTCCTGAGCGTATCCAGCGGCGTGGACGGAACATCCATCATCCTGTAGGATGGATAAAAGCCTATGAAATGCACCGGAATGTTCTTGTCCAAATCATGAATCCATTTTGAAAGAGCGCGTAGTTCATCCTCGCTGTCGTTCATTCCAGGAATCACGAGATTGATTATTTCAATATGCATTATTTTGTAAAGGGATTTTATGCTCTCAAGCACCGCCTCCAGCTTCGCGTTCCCCACCACGTCCGTGTAGATTTTCTGGTTGAATCCCTTCAAATCTATGCGCGAAGCGTCTATGAGCGGCTTCATCTCCTTTATCGCTTCCTTGCTCATGTACCCGTTCGTGACGAAAACGTTGTACATTCCCTTGGGTTTTGCAAGCTTCGCGGTATCAAGCGCGTATTCCATGAATATCGTGGGCTCGGTGTACGTGTAAGCAATCCCGTCCGCATTTTCGCGTTCTGCCAGCTTTACCATTTTCTCCGGAGGGATGTCTTCACCGGCAATGTTGTCCCTCTGCTGGCTTATGTCCCAGTTCTGGCAATACAAGCACCTGAAATTGCATCCGACAGTGGCGAATGAAAGCGCCCGCGAGCCGGGCATGAAATGGTAGAACGGCTTTTTCTCAATCGGGTCCATCGCAACTGCTATGGCTTTCCCGTAATTCAGCGCGTAGAGCGTGCCATTCACGTTCTTGCGCACCCCGCAGAACCCGCGCCCGCCTTCAGGAATATGGCAGAATCTGTTGCACAGCCCGCAGCTCACCGATTTATCGGCATTTTTTTTGTAAAGGATTGCTTCCTTCATTTTCCCATCTCTTTACTCAACTAAAATGAAGGGCATTTTTCGAACCCGAAAAATACAACTTTCATTCTTTCCTCCCGCAGCTATCTTATCTCGAAATTCATCCCGTCCTCGGCAACGATGGTGTTCG
>JAQTMJ010000098.1 GCA_028714395.1 Candidatus Iainarchaeum sp.
AGTGTGGAGCGCGGGACTGGCATACTGCCGGATGTAGCAAACGCAAGCATGGACCCGCATAGCTCTTCAGTAAGCGTTGCTAACGGATTTGCGATAATAGAGGCCGCGTTTGAGAACGCAACCAGGATTGTGCTTGGAAAGCCGCTCAAAAACCTCAAGGAATACGGGGAATGGCTTGGGGAGTATGATATAGGAACCAGGACTGTGCGGTCGGCAGTGAGCGATAAAACCGTGTATGCGCCCGCATTCTCCTTCTACCTGCCGCTCATGAAAAATTTCGTAAAGGTGGGCGAGGCGCTGGAGCTTGGAAAAAGAGGCGTGGCTAAAGGCGAGATTGAACGCATGGATTTGAACAATGCATCTGAAATGTTGCGCGGAATTGCTTACTTCAGCCCGGAAATCGTGTTCGGGAAGAACATGAACATTATTGAAAGCGGGGATTATCAGGACGACAACAATATTTACAGGTGCTCCTTCGGCTTCAACACCAAGAACGCGGCCTATTCCTTCTTCCCTAAATTCTGCGAAGATGTGTACGGATGCAATTTGCTATTATATTGCAAATACTGCCTGAGGTGCCGCACATCCACCAACCTTAGCAGATGCTTTGAGGTTACGGATTCAAATGCGTGCTCGGACTGCTACTTCTGCCATAACTGCGAAAACGTGCAGGAGAGCATGTTCTGCTTCAACGCAAAAGGTCTGAAGTATGCCATAGGGAATATGGAGGTCGGGAAAGAGGAATATACGCGGATTAAGAGGATAGTACTGGATGAGATTGGCGAGCGGCTGGAGAAGGACAGGGATTTGAAATTGAGCATTTACGATATTGGTGCAAAAAGATGAACACTCTGGACATGCTGGAAAAAAGGTGGAGGAACGCAACCAGGATAATGTTCAGGCGCGAACTCCCAAATTTGCGGGATTACCTGCCATGGCTGCGGGAACTTGTTGAGCCCAACCTGATAAGGAAATCCATCCTGAGCGGGAAGGAAGTAGCTTACGCGATAAAGGAATATGCCCCTGATTCAAAGTGGATAAGCCTGGATGAAACTGCACTGGTGAAGAACGAGCCACTCGACATAAACGAAATCAAGGACCTGGACTCTCTTATGGAAGCGATGCGCGAGCGCGCCTACTACGCGGGAAACATCGTGCTGGGCAATTCAGGCAACGTGGAAAAAAGCTCCAACATAACCAACAGCTTCTTCATGCACGAATGCTCCATGCTGAGCGACTGCAGGTACCTGACCAACTGCTCCACCGGAAGAACGTGCCAGGACAGCTTCGGCACCTACGGGCCCGGGGAAACGGATTTCTGCATACGCTGCACCCAGACATACAGGGACCGGCGATGCTTTGAACTCTGGGTTTCCCAGAACTGCTCTGACTGCTATTATTCGTACAACATAGACGGCTGCACTGACTGCATGTTCTGCTTCAACGTGAAAAACAAGAAGAATGCGGTGGGGAATCTGGAGCTTGGGCGTTCCAGGTACGCGGCCGTCAGGGACAAGCTGGTTGAAGACATGGCCAACGAGCTCGAGCAGAAAAAAAGGCTACCATCGCTGATGTCCCTTTTCGGCAGCAGGCCGCTCTCGCAGCCCAGGCTTGCAGTTGCCGAGGAAGCCAAACCATGGGAAGGGCTGGCCGGAAAGGACGCGGCTGAGGAAGGATTCGGGAAAACGACAAGGCTGCTCCGAGGCAGGGAATTGAAGGACATTGATGATTACAGGGACTGGCTGGAGAGGCATACCAGGCGCATTGAGAAAAGGGAATCTGCGGTAAGCGGCAGGCGGATACTGACAGTTCCGGATGCTATTTCCATACTGGAAGTCCCGAAAGCTAGAACAGTAACCACTGCCGAAGCTTTGGAGATAGGAAGAAGCACAAGGATTGGGGAGAAGGACGCAGAAAAACTTAGTTTAAGCAATGCAGGCAAGCTGCTTGACGCGCTGGCATTCTTCAACGTGGAATTCAGCGGAGGGAACAACAGCAACATGACGGAGTGCGTCACCTTCATAGACGATTCGGACAGTTACCGCTCCTCCGCCATGGTGTACTCCAAATGCTGCGGCTATACATTTACCCCAGGAGCAGCGAGCATGTGTTCGGATGCGACACAATTTTTGATTCGGCCTTCTGCATAAACTGCTACCACTCGGTGAAGCTGACCAGATGCTTTGAGATGGACTCGTGCAGGGACTGCTCGGATTCCTGCTTCTGCCACAATTCCGAGGGTTTGAGCAACTGCATGTTCTGCTTCAACTCAAAAGGGCTTAGGTACGCAATAGGAAATGTTGAAGTAGGAAAAGAGGAATATGCAAGAATGAGGAAAGTGCTTCTGGATGCCATTGGAAAACGGCTGGAGAAGGACAAGGATTTGAAATTGAGCATCTACAACCTGAGGGTTTGATATGAGCGAAGTTTACGAGAAAGTGAATGAGGCTTTCAAGGAGACGTTCAGGATAATTTTCGGGGAATGCAACCTGAACATTTCCGACCTCGAGGAGTATCTCTGGCGCTACCATTACAAGCCTGACCGCCACAAATCCTCGGTTTCAGGCAAGGATGTCGTGATTACGGACACGCGCTACTGCAAGGGCGCGAAGATAATTTCCCAGGACGAGATTGACCTGAAAAGGAGGTTCGAACTCAATATAAACGAGATAAAGGACATAGATTCCATACTTGAAGCGATAGAAGAACGAATGGAGTATGCGGGCAACAAGGTTTTCGGCTCGTCCAAGTTCTACGAGAACACGGACAACTGCAACGACAGCTTCTACGTGTACAACTCGCACGAGGTGGACACGTGCAAGTACGTGAGCCATTCCTCCTATGTCCGCGCCGGCAGCGAGCACATATTCGGGTGCGCCTATTTCCTGCGTAGCAAATACCTCATAAAGACCATGGGCTCGGACAACCTGACACGCGGCTTTGAATCCTATTTCTCGGCCAACTGCTCTGATCTTTTCTTCACTTACTACACAATAGGATGCAGCAACGTGATGTTCTCGTTCAGCCAGAGGGCCAAGAATTACGTGATCGGGAACCTCGCGCTTCCCAGGGACAAATACATGGACCTGAGGAAAAAGCTCGTAGAAGAAAGCAGGGAATATTTGGAAAAGCACAAGACGTTCCCTTCAATATTCGAATTCCCGCCGCCTTCCAAGCAGCTGGTGGAGAGCGTGAAAATACCGAAAAGGGAATCTCCGAAGACCGATTTTGGCAGGATAGAGCAGGCGTTCGCAGAAACGTCCCGCATAGTCCTCGGAAAGGAGCTTTCCCCCATGAGCAGGTATGAAAAATTCCTTTCCGAGCGCGTGAACCGCATCACGCCCATAAAGACCGTTTTCGGCGGGGATACGGTGAATGTGGATTTCTTCTTCCACAGGTACATACCCAGGGAAAGGGCCGTGAACACCATGGAATCCATGGAAACGATGAAGCTGCGCCTACAGTTCGAGGATGGCGAGGAGGTATCGCTCAAGAGCATACTGGGCAAGCTTCCGGGCATTGCATTTTACAGGATAGACATGATAGAAGGCGAGTCGGAAAACAACATCCAGACGCCCATAGTATATCATTCGGTCAACACATACAAGGTATGCGACGCTACGTACAACAAGAACTGCGCATACTGCACGTTCGCGCTTGCCCTGGATGGAAGGCGCGGGGAAAGCCAGTTCG
>JAQTMJ010000099.1 GCA_028714395.1 Candidatus Iainarchaeum sp.
AGGGAGCTGAAATTGCTCTGAGCAAACCGATATAATACTAACATCTGCAATCCCTAGCATGGCAATAACAATCCTGCTGGACAAGACCGGATACAATCTGGGGGACGAGATAAAGGGGACCGTGAAGCTGGAGCTTGAGCTTCCGGCCAAGGCCAGGGCCATTTTCGTTTCGCTCCACTGTCACGAGCAGCACAAAACAAAGTACGTGCGCAACATGCCCCTTGAAGAAGTGGAGGAAAAGAGGAAGCTCGGCCTGTACATATCCCCCCCTTATATCGTAACCGAGGAGAAGGTGGAAAGCCACGAGCACTATCACGAGGAGAAAAAGATTGCCGGCCAGGATACCTACCTGGACGAGGAATTCCAGTTCTCGTTGGGTATCCCGAAGGACGGAAGGCCCACGAGCGAGGAGTTCGGCCACGATGGCAGGATTGTGAAGTGGTTCGTGAAGGTGAAGATAGACATTCCGTTCGCATTGGACGTGAACGAGAGCAAGGACGTTTACGTTGCAGGGCTTTGAACTCTTTATTTGCCTTCTTTTCCTGCAACTATCCTTGCAACCGCCGCGAAGCGTAGCGTGTTAACCACGAGCGCGTAGACGAACGGAATTACAGGTATCAGTATGATGAGCGTCGCGAGCACAGAAAGCGCGAGCTCCACGCCGGTTCCCAGGTCCTGTATCGGGCAGGCGCTGAAGAAATCGAACGGAACCAGCGCGAGACCGGCGCACACCAGGTCCCTGAAATACATCCTCAAAATCGCAGGGACTATGAGCGTGAGCGCGGTCACGAAATTGGATGCCTTGCCTCCGTTGTCCGCGGAAGTGAACGCGCGGTAGAGGAAGAAGATGGCGAAAATCACTGATAGCAGGATGAAATCCAGAGGGATGTCCGAGAAGTTCATATTGCTGGAATAGGCGGAAGCTGCGGATATGAACACGAGGAGCGCGGCAGCAACCAGCGCAGTCCAATAGCCCGAAATCCCGTCCAGGAGCGGGGAAAGGAGCACCTTCAGCGAAAGGTCCAAAGACTGCAGCGCGTTGAGCCGGTCATGGAAAAATGAATATAGCACCAATGCGCCTACAATGAGAGCTATCGCAAACGGAACCACTGCGAGATAAACCGCAGTTGTTATTATGGTGTGCTGTGGGGGAACCCATGCGCCGGAGAGGAAGTAGTACATTATCCCCAGCGTGGCGAAAAGCATGTACGCGAAAGGCGCCAGGAGTGCTTCCTTCTTCGTTATTCTCCTGCCCCAGGACTGGAGGAATTCCGCGATTTTCCCGGCCGAGAACACATAGCTCAGGATTATGCACACTGTCACGAGTTCCCTGAGCTGGAGCAGCGCGGCAGAAGGTTCCGCGGCGTGCGCAAGGAAAAGGAACGGCAACGTGGCTGCAATATGGCTGAGGCGCATCTTCGGACCCGTGTGTATATCCAGCAAAACCCTTAAATGCTTATTTTCCCATTAATGAAAGGAAAAGAATGGGCTAGTGATGATTATGCTGAAAACCAAGCTCGGGGACATTGAATTGGATGGAGTGTTCACAAACGGCTCGGGCGCCAACGACGATTCGCTTGAAAAACTTTTGCAGATAGCCGGCTCAAGGGCAGGTTTTGTAACTACGAAAACCAGCACGTTCCTTCCGAGAGCTGGCAATCCGGGGCCGAGGTTCTACACTCTGAGGAACACAACAATAAACAGCATGGGGCTCCCGAATCCGGGCTACAAAAAGATGGCTGAAATAATAAGGGAATTGAAAACAAAAACCAAAAAACCGGTGTTCGCGAGCATGAGCGGATTTGACGCGCACGAGGCAGGGGAAATGGCGAAAGCGCTCTCTGCGGCGGATGTTCTGGAGCTCAACCTGTCCTGCCCGAACCTGCACGGTAAATCCCAGATCATCTATGATCCCGAAGCTACGGACGAAGTGCTGAAAGTGGTGAAAAAGAGCACGGACAGGAAAATCGCGGTGAAAGTCGCGCCTTTCCTGGATTCGGACGCGCAGCTTGAGTTCTGCGGAATTGCGAAAAAGCGCGGAGTGGATTTGATAATCGCGATAAACACGCTCGGGAATGCGATGTACGTGGACGCTGACAGGGAGAAAATAATGCTCAAGCCCAAGTGGGGCGGAATAGGAGGGGAAGCCATACGGATGGTGGGCTGGGGCAACGTGAGAAGGTATTACGAATATTTCAAGGGTTCAATCCCCATAGTCGGATGCGGAGGAATTTTCACAGGAAAGGACGCGTTCGCCTATGCGCTTGCCGGGGCTTCCGCGTTCGCCTGCGCTTCAGCGCTTTACACTCCTGAGGGAGTGAATGCGTTCGCGAGGATGGAAAAAGAATTGGAAGAGGAATTGAAGAAGCACAATTATTCAAGCCTGGCTGAAGCGGTAGGCAAGGCAAAGGAGTTCTGAATCGTAAAAAACAGGGTGGAAAACTCAATATTCAATCGTAACTTCGCCCTTCTTTATTATCGTCTGGCAGAGCAGCCGCTTGTTCTCCCCGGGAGCGAAGTTGTCAAGGTAGATTTTTTCCGTCTCGTTGGGCGGCTCCAGGTTCTCAGCGCCGCTCACTATGGTCGCGATGCACGCGCCGCAGGACCCTACCTTGCATGCAAAAATGACATTGCTTTTCCCCTCTAGATCCACCAGGTTGCTCCCGTCAGGGATTTCAACGGTCTTGTTCTCGTTCTTTATGTGCACTTTGGCCATCCACATCACCAAGCAGATTCATTTAACGAGCCTGAATTTAAATCCATAGTGTATGAGCCCCTCGGGGTCATCGCTCTGGATTTTCCTGAAAACCGCTTCGACCCGGTCTCCGATCTTCACATCATTCCCGTGCGCGTCCACCACCTGCCCGGTTATGTGCGCGCCCTCGTCCAGCTCCACTATGGCGAAGATATAGGGCACCTGCTCCTCAAAGCCCGACGCCGGGCTGTGTATCTCGGTAAACGTGTAAATCTTTCCAGTGCCCTTGAAATTCAGGAACTCGAGCTTGCCCTTCCTCCTGCATTTCGGGCATATGGTGCGGGGCGGGAAATAGGTCGTGGAGCATGTCAGGCATTTGTTGCCCTTCATCCTGTACCTTTCGGGTATCCTTCTCCAAGTAAGCGGTATGCTTTCTCTCATTTTCACACCCTTTTGAATATGTGCACCACTGCGGTGGCGCCGCTTCCGCCCACGTTCTGCGCAAGCCCGATTTCCGCATCTGCCACCTGCCTGCCCTCGGCCTTTCCGCGCAATTGCCATGTGAGTTCCACGGCCTGCTTTACCCCGGTAGCTCCGACTGGGTGCCCCGCGGCCTTCAAACCACCGGATGTATTGATAGCCACCTCGCCGTTCAGACCTGTCCTTCCTTCCAGGGTGGCCTTTCCGCCCTCGCCTTTCTTGAAGAAGCCCAAATCCTCCACTGCGAGTATCTCGGCTATGGTGAAGCAATCATGAACCTCGGCAACGTCAACATCCTTCGGGGTTATCTTCGCCATCTCGTAGGCCTTCCTGGCCGCTATCTGCGTGGCCTTCATCTCGCTGAGCTTTTCGCGCGAGTGCAATGCTATGGTGTCCGAGGCCTGTGCGCATGCGATTATCTCTATGGGCTGCTCTTGGTATTTTTTGGCGATTTCAACAGGCGCGAGAACCACCGCTGCCGCGCCATCTGTTATGGGCGAGCAGTCG
>JAQTMJ010000100.1 GCA_028714395.1 Candidatus Iainarchaeum sp.
TTAGAAACGAATTCCATTGCATGCAGGCCGTCATGGAGCCGGCAGGTGAACTCTGTCCTTCCGTAAATCCTGGTGATTACGCCTTCGGCTTCAATTTCCATAAACTGGTTTCCATCCTTCCGTTTTTATACCTTCAACTTCCTTGGCTTCAATACGTATATTTTATAAATGAGTTCGGCGATTTGCTATATAAACCAGAAAGGCAGGTGTAAAAATGGCAATGAACCGTTCCATGCTATTCTCCTACGGGTCGGCAGGGCTCGCAGCCCTATGCGCCCTGGGCTCATTTTCAGTCGCAGGCCAGGGAGGCCCGCTGGCCCTTGCCGCAGGCGTAATCGCGGCCGCGGGTGCAGTGCTGGCCGTGCTGTTCTACAATTTCGGCTACATATTCGTGCCCCTTCTCACCCAGTGGACAAGGACCGTGGTTGTCACGGACACGGGCTACGAGATACCGCCGAGCCAGGACGTGATACTGAAAAAGGGCGAGGGCGGCTCATACTACGCATCCATGTTCTTGGGCATAAGGATATTCGAGAGCGCCTCGGAAAAGAACATGGACCAGAACATAGCCTACAATGAGTTTTTTGAGCGCGCAATCTCGAACCTCAAGTTCGTTACAAAAATATCATATCTCCTCTACGTGGAAGACGTGAGCGAGAAGAGGAAGGTGATAGAAACACGGAGGGCGGAATCCCAGCTCAGGCTCGCGCGCGAGAGGGAAAAAACTGAGCCGGACGTGCTCAAGCTGGACAGGTACGAGAGGGAAGTGGCCAAATGGGATTCCGAGCTCAACAAATTAATCAAAGGGATAAAGCCCATGGGCGTGATCGCGTACGCGATGACAACAGCGACAGGCATAACCAAGGAATCCGCGATAGCGGTCGCGCGCAACCAGTGCAACGAGCTCAAGGCGGTGCTGGCCAACGCGCTGAACGTGGAAATAGAGATTCTGAGCGCGAACGAGATGCTCAAAACCTTCGACTGGGAGAAAATGATTCCCTCCACGGGCCAGGAGCTCGAGGAGTCGGTGATATAGGATGGGCAGGCTGTACATCTGCAAGGTCTCCAACTATGAGGTTTCAAGGAGGAACATACTTGTGCACCCGCCGGAACCCCCGTTCAATGTGCTTTTCGGGGACCCGGGGGACAGCATCTACATAGGCAGGACGAAGATATTCCACGTCCCGTTCTACTGGTCCTACAGGCACGTCACCAACCCGCACATCTGCGCAGTGGGAATCACAGGCAGCGGAAAATCCTATTTCATCAAGACGTTCCTCATGCGCGCCAGCTTCGTGTGGAACTCCAACGCGCTCATAGTGGACTGGGCCGGGGAATACAGGGACTGGGTGAAGCAGACCGGGGGCAGGATAATCGCCCTGGGAAAGGGGGCCTACCTGAACCTCCTGGACCTGGGAGGCATGAAGCCCTACGACAGGATAAAGCAGGTGATGCGCACCCTGGAGCTGCTCACGGACATAGGGCAATACCCTGAGCAGAGGCGCCTCACCGAAATGGCAATAGAGAAATCATACCTCAAGGGCAAGTTCAAGATGGATTCCACGGAGCAGAGGGACGAGATCGGGAAGCATCTCATGGCGCCCACGCTCAAGGACGTGCTGAAAATACTCGAGGAGCAGAGCAAGCTGGGCACCTACGAGTTCCCGGCCGAGCTGGAGAACGCGATTTACCGGCTCAAGCAGTTCACGAAACCCGGCGAGGATTTTTTTGCCCAGCAGAGCACCATAAGCCTGGACGAGATAACCAATGCCGGCTTGGTTGATTTGGACCTTTCCGGACTTCCGGACGAGACGTTCAGGGCCCTGGGCGCGCTCTCGGTTTTGCAGTTCATAAAGGAGAAGATGCGCGCAAGTGGATGGGCCAAGGAGAAGGGGCTGAAGCTCATCATAGTGCTAGATGAGGCGTGGAAAATCGCCAAGGAGGACAACAGCGACGCGGTCATGATTGTGCGCGAAGGGCGGAAGTACAACTTCGGGCTCATAGTCGCGAGCCAGAACCCCACGGACATAAGCGAGTCCATATTCTCCAACGTGGGGACCACGTTCATACTGAAGGTGAAGTTCGAGAAGTTCCTGGATTACCTCCAGGGCACGCTGAATTTCAGCAATTTCATGCGCTCCGAAATCAGCAAGTTCGGAGTCGGAGAAGCGGCCGTGAACATGGCATTCCATACCACCACGCAGTTCCCCAGCACCTTCCTGATGGACAGGATAGAGGGGGAGGAGCCCATAAAGGAGCTCTTCCTGGACCTGGAAAAAGTGCTCACCGAAGAGCAGAAGAGGGATGTTAACATGCCTAAAAGCATATCTTTCCAAAAAGAAGACCTGCGCAAAAAGCTCAGGCAGTACGGCCTCGGCGAGGACAAGGTGGAGGAGCTGTCCAAGATGTTCGAGCAGAAGAGCAGGCACCTGGACATAATCTCATTCGTGATACTGCTGGAGCGCTACGGCATAGCCAGGAGCAACATCGCCACGTTCATGAAGGACATAAACATTGACGACAGCACCATAATCAATATATTCACGAAGGCGGATTACAAGAAGGAGGATTTGGGCAGCAGGGACATCACCCAGGTAATCCTTGAGGAGGATTGATAAAATGGCGAAAATCTGCATAGTCTGCGAGAAGGAGCCTCCGGGGGAGGCATATCCAGTGGCCGATGACGCGATAATAAGATTCATAAGGGCGGCCAAGAGAAAGGTGAACCTGGCCAGGAACAACGAGCTTTACGTGTGCAAGGACTGCCATCCTGCCTACTCGGAGCGCAGGAAGAAATTCGAGAAGAACCTCGTGTTCTTCATCGCAGGAGGCGTGATAATATTCTTCGGGATAAACGTCTTCCAGCTCTTCTTCGGCCGCTTCAGCGTGTTCGCCTTCCTGGCATCCATATTCCTTGGGGTGTTCATAGGCTCGTTTCCCATCCTGAGCTACGTCCCTGCACTGAGGCAAGGCCCAGGGCTTCCTGAAGCCGCGCCCGTTCCGGCCCCGAGGCGCGCCCAGAGCGAGCGCACTCGCAGAGAGAAGCCAAGGGCGCGAAAATGAAAATGATGTGATAACATGGCAGAGGAAAAGAAGGCCGCGGAAAGCCCCCGCGTTGATGGTTTCAAGGTCTTTGCAAAGCTCGAGGTGAGCATGAAGGAGCTGGAATCCAGGCTCCGCTCGGTCTCCTCGCTGCAAACCGTGGCGGAGAAGGAATGCGTGAACGCGGTCTATGTGGAAAGCAGGGACATATCCAAGAATCCGTACACCTTCGCGCTTTTCAAGTTCAAGCCCGAGCACGTGGAGGTGCTCTATTCCATACCGCCCAACATAGCGCCCAAAAAGCGCAAGCTGGACATGGTGCGCTATTTCCTGAACCTGCTAACCTACCTAAGTTCCGCCTACTCGGTCGAGCCATCGGCCATATACCAGCTCGTGGATGCGGCACTCAAGGACCTCAACGAATTCGTAACCCTGGACTACAACAAGCTCTATACTAGCTATGACAACATGAAGAAGGATTACGAGGATTCCTCCAGGCGGCTGAAGAAGCTCACCCAGGACGCGGACGTGCTCAAGGCACAGAATTACGAGCTCAAGACCAGGAACGACGAGCTCCAGCTCAGGGTGAAGCAGCTGGAGGTGTTCAGCGACGAAACCCTGAGGGAGAAGGTGCAG
>JAQTMJ010000101.1 GCA_028714395.1 Candidatus Iainarchaeum sp.
TCCACTCCCGGGGTGATTTTCCTAAGGCTCCAGTTGCCGTTGCGCACGCCTTCCATGAACGCGTTTCTTTTCTGCTCGTCCTTGAAAATCCGGCCCAGGCTCTCGGGTTCGGTTTCCAGGACGCCCAGCACGCGCTTTGCGAACCTTCCTGAATAGCCGCCTGCACCAGGAACTGGGCCGGCTTCGCGGTACACTGCCCTGCCGCCCTGGCTGCCGGCTTCCTGCCTTGAGAAGAAGGATTCGTAATCCAGGCCTGCGCCCTTTATGTAATTTATTATCTCCTTGCGCTCGTCCCCTTTGAGCTTGGAGAACCGCCTATCGTATACGTGGATGTGGAAGCCCCGGTTGCCCGAGAAATTCGCTGAGATATCTTTGCTGGCAACTCCGAAATCAGGGATTATGAATTCCTCTATCAGGCGCACGGCGTCCGAGCGCACTCGGGCCATGTCTGCGGGGGAAAAAAATTTGCTCCCGGTTTCCAAATCCAGGTCAAAAACCAAGTCTGAGCCGAGCCAGCCTTTCCTTTCCATCGGGGTTGCCCTAGGCAAAGAATAGTAGGCAACGCTGTGGGAAATGTACAGGGGGGTGCTGTTCACCAAGAAGGAGCGCAGCTCGGCCGGATTTGCGAATCCCATGTGCCTTGAATCTATCTTCTTCTCTATGCCATAGCCGAACTCCCTTTTCTCCAGGCCTGGAACCGTGATTTCGGCCTTTGAGTAATAGCTGGAGAACAGTTTGAGCACGTAAAATAGCTCTTTATCGTGCATTTTGCTCACCTGGCACTTTCTCTTGGGCGCCCTTGGTTTCGGTCTCCTGCCGGGTTTTTAGTTGCGATGGGAGGCGGGATTTTCTCCTTGCCCAGTTCATGGGGTTGCCTATGTTGCAGACTGCGACGCAGTAGCCATAGACCGCGACCGAGGAGCAGCTGGGCATGCGATAGGATTTTTTCCGCGCGTGCTCAATCTGGTAGGTGCTTATTTTCTCGTTGTAATCCGGCGCGTTGGAAAATATCTTCAGCATGTCCTGGGTTGAGACTCCTGCGTTTATGAGATAGACCGCAAGAAGCCACCTTCCGGAATGGCCCACATTCTCGTGCTTTTTGAGCAGCTCGAGTATGGCTTCTATGCACGGCGGATTGTCGCCTTCCTTGAAGGATATCTTCTGGGGCTCTATCTTGGGGAGCAAAGCGTAAAGTTTCTCAGCGAATTTCTTTATTGCAGGGGGCACGCTCTGCGTTTCGGGCACCCTTTCCAGGTACTTCTTTATCGCTTCCTCTATGAGGCGGAGGCGCTCGTGCTCGTTTACGGAAACCCGGCCTGCGCCCAGCTCCCTGGAAACCAGCCCGTAGTGCACGTCCTTGGGCGCGTACGTGAGAAAATCGGCTATGTCCACGCTGAGCTTCCCGTTTTCCAGGGAAAATGAATTCAGTCCCATGTCCTTTGCCACGCGATCCACGTTTTCAGCGCTTTCCGAGCCCAGGTATGCGAACGCCTTCTTAGCTTCTGCGACCGCGTACCTGTTGGCCAGGAACCGGTTGCGCATGTGCGAGAGCATCATGCGGGCCGCGGCATAGGCTATTATCTCCTCCACCGCGTCCTCTTCATGTAGTATCAATTTCCTCTTTATCTCGCCCCTGAGAGCGGATTTGAGGCGCTCGAAGCCCAGCTCTGCCATGCTTTCGTTCACATCTATGCTGCGCTCCTTCATCAGTTCCTTTGCGGTGGAAGTGAACGGGTATCTTGCTGCGAAAGCGTAATCGCTCAAGAAGTAGGCCATGGAACTATGTCGCTTGGGAGCTTAAAAATACTTTCCCTTCTCGAATTCCGCATAGGCTTTCGGAAGCATGCTTGCGAGGTCCGAGGCGCAGAAATTGAAACCGAATTCCTTCAAGAGCATGTTACCTGCGATTCCGTTTATGCGCGCCCCTGCGAATGCGGATTCAAAAGCCGGGTTGGTGCAATAGAGCGCAGCGACAAGCCCTGCAAGCACGTCTCCTGTGCCCCCTTTGGTCATTCCCTGGTTGTGTATTTCGTTTGTGCGCGTGCTGCGCCCGTCGCTTATCACGTCAGGGGTGCCTTTCCTGAGTATTGTGCAATGATGCTTCTTGGCCATATTCTCAATGTTTTTTTCGCTCGCTTCCATCCCGAAATAGCGCTCGAACTCCAGTTTGTGCGGGGTGAGTATGAACCTTGAATCCAGCCTGGCTTTGGGCACGTAGTTGAACCCTTCGGCGTCCAGGACCACTTTTTTCGCTGTCCCGAGCACACCCGCATTGAATTCCGAGCCGCCCATGCCGCCTCCGAAAAGCACGCAGTCAGCTTCTGCTATTTTCTCCAAATCGTAAACCACTATGGCTTCCGGAATTGCTTTCGTTGCCTGAATCAGGAACGGGCATGCTTCTGTTGGATAGAAGTAGAGCAGGTCCACGAACCTTCTCGCGGCCAGGATGGAGAAAAGCGCAGAGCCTGAATAGGCCGCGCTGCCCCCTATTATGAGAAGCTTGCCATTCTGGCCCTTGTGGGAATTCTTTTGCGGTTTATGCAGTGAGAATTTTTTTCCCATGGCAATCAGGGCTTCACGCCGAGCGCGTCCTTCGCCTTCTGGAAGCTGTCGCTGCTGGGCTTTATCGCCACATGGGTTATGTCCGATAACTTGCCGACGATGTAAACGCTCTCCAGGTTCACTCCCTTGTTTGAAAGCTTCCTGGTTATCTTGCCCAGCTCGCCGGGCCTGTTCTGCATTTCCAGAACGATTATGTCCGCCTCGGAAAGCCTGAGCCCTGGAAGTTTCATAAGATGCTTCATGGCTGTTTTTGAATCGTTGGTGAGAATCCTGAAGATTGCCTCGTTTTCTGCACTGTACGCGGAAATCGCTTCTATGTTCACTCCAAGCCCGCCGAGGAGCTCGGCCACATCGGCCAGCGCGCCGACCTTGTTCACAGCCCTTATGGTTATTTCCTTCATGCTCTCACCCATTTGCTCCCTAAGAATAGGGAACGGTTGCTCAGTAGAGAAAATTTGCGTTTAAGGTTTATATAACGTTTGCTGTCTGTTTTGAGAACGTTTAAAAAAGGTGGGAGGCAGATATAAGTAAAACTAGTATTGAAGAGTGCTACCATTTTCTTTTTGGGTGCTGGGGTTGGATTCGCCTGTTGGCGAATGCCCAGCGTTCACTTCGTTCACGCTGGGGTCGCCTAGTCCGGTAGGGCGGCAGGTTGCTACGCTGTCTCGGGTTCCGAACAGCTGTGAAAACCTGTTGCGCGAAAGCGTCCGGGAGTTCAAAGGCCTGTTACGAAAAAACTCGGAACCGGAAACTGAAAATCTCCCCCCTAGCGTCCTTTATTCTTACCTGAGGTCGCTCTGCGAAATCCAGTCGTCGACATATCGACGACTAGCTCTTCGCACAATGCGAAGAAGCCGCCCTTCCGCTGAGGAGGGCTCTGTAGTAGGTACTATTTATAGCTCTCCGAGACGATTGACGAGGTGGAGTTAGGCAGGAGACGAGATTGAGGACTGGAAATCAGCGATGCCCTTTGTTAGTTCAACAAAAGCCCCCAATATAAAAAGCCATACTGATATATAGATAAAACTATTCAAATGTATTG
>JAQTMJ010000102.1 GCA_028714395.1 Candidatus Iainarchaeum sp.
GTATGGGGCAAACTGAAAAGCAGGACATTTTTTGGCATCTTGAGCAAGCGCGCAAAAATAATAGTGCGGAGAACGCTGAAAAGGTCGTCGAAACTCTTGCAAAACTGGGGAGCTTTACTGCATTGGCAACGGTAGCAGCGCTGCACAATGACAAGGATGTGCGAATTTACGCGATGAAGGAATGCATAGGGCTGGCTGGCAACGTTCATAAGATAAAACAACTCGCGAATAGCATTATTGATATCACTCCCTACAACGACATTGGCGGTGAGACGGTCCTAGAAGTTGAGAGGGTTTTGAATCATGATAATGCGTTTTTGATTGATGTGCTGAAATGTGCAAAATCTGAACCTGAGGAAAATGCCGCGCTCGGGAGCCGAGAGAACCCTGCGGTCGGAAAGGTGTTCAGCATAATGTGGGGGGATCCTGGAAGATTTAAAGACGAAGAGCTGCTCGGGATAGTTAACACGCCAGGAACTGACGAACTCGTAAAGGACGAAATAGTAAAAATGCTTGAAGAGAGAGACAGCCGGGAATTAAGAAGTTCGTGGAACGAACGATATAGCGATGAAGAGCTGCTCGGCATGGTCTTAAAGCCAGAGATTAAAAGAACGGCAAGAATCAAAATAATAGGAATGCTTAATGAGAATAATCCCAACCAGGAATATCTGTGGGATCATATAAAGAAGAGCCTTGATCCAAGGGAAGGAGTGCATCTCTTGCTTCAGTAGAGTTCACTCTCATTTATCCCGAAGTTAGCCAACAGCATCCTTCCCTGGTCGGTGAGGAAATAGAGTATTTTCGCTCCGGACTTTTTCTCAGCCAGTAGGTCCGTCTTCAGGATGATTTTGCAGCGGCTTTCCGTGCTGGCTGGGATGGCACTTTTATATCTTCAGCAGCATGGTCGCTCATCGCTTTGATAAGCTTGTTGTCCAGGGAGATGAGTTCCTGCGCAATCGGATTTCCGGTGTCCAGCTTGTAAAGCTTCGCCCTTCCAATCTGCCTCGTCTCTTTCACAAGGCCGCTGGCAACCAGCTGCGGGAAAAACGTGTGTATGGTGCTCCATGCGACATCGGAATTTTCAGCTATTTCAGAAAGCGGGTAATCGAACTCGCGGTATGTTATGAGAAAATCTATTACCTTCACCATGGGGTATTCGCCGAACAGTTTTACAAATCCTGATTTTTCTTCCATGTTTATTCCTCAATTCAATATACTAATAGTATATACATGATGTTTTTAATTCTATGGTTATAATATAAAAAATAGAACATTAATATACGGTAATTTGAATGGGCGAAGAAGTCAGAAAAGTCCTGCTGAGAAAGCTTGCGAAGCACGGTTACTGGGGCGGAAGGCACACCGCTTACGATGGACTCCATCACGGCTTCCCGAAGCATCTTGCGAAAGAAGTCAAGGAAGCTGCGGACGAATTGATGAAGGAGGGTATTTTGATTGCCAAACCCACCTCTTACGGGTTGCATGTTTCGCTTAATCCGAAAATGAAGGAAGCAATCGAGAAAATCATCGGCATTCTGGAATAGATGATTTGATTAAGAAGGTCTAGTACAAATCCTTCTCATCTATCCCGAAATTCGCAAGAAGCATCCTTCCCTGGTCTGTGAGGAAATAGAGCGTTTTCGCTCCGGACTTTTTCTCTTCCAGCAGGCCCATTTCCACGAATTTTTTCAGCATTATTGCGCCGAGCTTCTGCGCGCTCACTGGCTTTTCCATCCATTCACCTTAATTTCGGAAGCAGCTGAGGCACTTTCTTCTTGTAATCGTGGAATTTCTCGCCCAGCCTCAAAGCGAGCTCCTCGTCCTCCAAATCCGCGAGCGGCTTTATCAGCACCACCCACATCACGAAAACCATGAGCGGGATTACCGCGCCTGTTATTAGATAGGCACCGAAGTTGAAGAAAACGTGCGCAACGTATACCGGGTGCCTTATTATTGAATAGGGGCCGGTTTTCACCAGCCCGGTTTCCAGCTTCTTCACATTCTTCATTGACCGCACCAAAAGGGCGATGGACCATCCCTCCAATATAACCCATCCAAGCAGGAAAATCCAGCCCAGCGGCGCGGAATAGGAAGGGAGCGCATACCTGTTTGAGATGTAGGGCGAGAAAATCATGAAAATCGCGGCATCAAAAAGCAGGATTACCACGTAGGTTATTACCCTGAGCTCTATCCTGTGCATGTCGTAGTTGAGGAAAAAGTAATGCCTCACGAACCAGAAGAGCGGCAGGCCCAGGTAGACCAAAAGAGAGATGTACACGAGCACTTCGTAGAGCAAATCCATGCGATTGTATGGATTGAAATGTTTAAAATATCGACTCCTGATAGTTCTCCATGCTTGAAAGTGTCAAAAATGAGATTGCCGCGCTGCTCGCTCAAGCCGCTGGAGTAGAACGGATAGCTGCGCTTGAAAGCCTTGAGATGCCGAAAAACAATTTCGGAGATTTGAGCTCCAGGATAGCTTTCGAATTGGCGAAAGAAAGGAAAGCGAACCCGGTGCTGATTGCTAAGGAAATAGCCGGGAAAATACCCGCCAAGGGCTATGTGGAAAAAGTGGCTGCCACAGGGCCGTACATAAATTTCTTCCTCTCTTCGGAATTTTTCAACGAACTTGCGGAAAAGGCGGCCAAGAATCCGGAGTATGGAAAGGGAAAAACGAAAAAGAAAAAA
This sequence comes from Candidatus Iainarchaeum sp., assembly GCA_028714395.1. GTDB lineage: Archaea > Micrarchaeota > Micrarchaeia > Anstonellales > Bilamarchaeaceae > JAHJBR01. The sequence continues at coordinate 2,689 of JAQTMJ010000102.1, forward strand.
GTGATTGCTGAATTCCCATCCGTGAATCCGAACAAGCCCTGGCACATAGGGCATTTGAGAAATGCGCTGCTAGGGGATTCGGTCGCGCGCATACTGCGCTTCTGCGGCTACCAAGTTGAAGTGATGGATTACATTGATGATTTGGGCTTGCAGGTTGCGCAGAGCCTGTATGGGTACATGAAGGCCGGGAGCCAGGCACCCGAGGCGGATAAAAAGTTCGACCATTGGATTGGCGGGCAGTATGTGCAGGTGGCTGCGGAGATTGAGAAAAATCCAGAAATTGGCGCGAAAGTGCACGAAATACTCAAAAGAATGGAGGAAGGGAATGGCGAAATTGCGGAAAAAGCCCGTGAGCTTAGTGAAAATGTGGTGAGGGCGCAGTACGAGACTGATTTTTCACTTGGAATTTATCACGATGTGCTTGTTTTCGAGAGCGACATAATCAAAACAGTATTCCAGGAAGGGCTGGAGAAGCTGAAGAAAAGCAAGGCGATAATGCTTGAGAAGGAAGGGAAAAATGCTGGATGCTGGGTTGTGCAGCTTGGGGAGAAGTATAAGGACATGAAGGATGACCAGAAAGTGATAATAAGGAGCGACGGCACCGCGACCTACATCGGAAAAGATATAATATTCCAGTTCTGGAAATTCGGGCTGCTTTCCAAGGATTTCAATTATGAGGAGTTTGTGAAGCAGCCGAATGGAAGCATTGCATACAAGACTTTCCCGAAAGGGAAACGGATGAAGTTCGGAAAAGCGGACATGGTGATAAACATAATCGGGGTGGAGCAGAGCTACCCTCAGGCGGTCATAAAGGACACTTTTGGCGCGCTCGGCTATGAAAAAGAATCGCAAAACCTTGTGCACCTTGCCTACGAGCATGCGACGCTTCCTGAGG
>JAQTMJ010000103.1 GCA_028714395.1 Candidatus Iainarchaeum sp.
GACGCACGGAGAATAGGCGAGTTCATGGGCTTCTTGTTCGAGGCCTTGTGCTGCCTGAGCAGTTTCACGATTTCATTCGCAACTTCGGCTTTTTTCACCGCTTCAGAATCTATCGGGCCCGCTGAGGGCCATTCGGAAAGATGGATGCTCTTCTTTTCGAAAAGCTCGTTCCATATTTCCTCGCTTATGTGCGGCGATATGGGCGCGATGAGTTTGAGCGTGTTCAGGAGCACGTAGCGCATGGAGTGCTGGGCAGCCCTGCTCTCTTCGCCGTGCTGCGCATCGTATATCCTGTGCTTCACGTACTCAAGGTAGTTGTCGCAGAAATCATGCCAATAGAAGTCATGGAGCTTGTTCATCGCGTAGTGGAATTCAAAAACTTCCATGTGCGCGGTGAAATCCTTTATCGTTTCGTTCATCCTTGAGATTATCCATTTGTCAACCGCGCGGAGCTTCCCTTCCCCGCCTTCATAGCCCTGGAGCCCTATTTCAACCAGTTTCGCCGAGTTCCAGAGTTTGTTGAGGAAGCTTTTCGCATAGCGTATGTCCTCGTATGAGAAGGGCCTGTCCTTGGCCATCGCCCCTGAAAGCGCTGCCCATTGCCTTATGGAATCCGCATTGTATTCGGTAAGGAGAGTCTGGGGGCTGATTACGTTGCCCAGGCTCTTGCTCATCTTCTTGCCGTCAGGGGCGAGCACGTTGCCGTTGAGCAGGATGGTCTTGAAGGGCGCAGCTCCGGTGAGGGTGCCGCTCCTGTAGATGGTGTAGAACGCCCAGGTGCGCACTATCTCCACTCCCTGGGGCCTGAGCGAAGATGGATACAACTTTTTCATTTTTTCTTCATCAGGCCAGCCGGCTATTATGAGCGGAGTGATGCTGGAATCCACCCAGCAGTCCGCTGTGCTGGCCTCCGGAGCCATGTCCGAGCCGCAGGAGCATTTCCTCTTCTGGGCTTTCTCAGGGTAGAACGGAAGCTCGCTTTCCTTTGCGGCTTCGGTTCTCCTGCAATTCGGACACACGTAGAACGGCAGCGGGGTGCCGAAAATCCTCTGCCTTGAAATCACCCAGTCCCAGTCCACGTTATCCACCCAGTCCGTGAGATAGGTTATCCCGAAGGGCGGAACCCATTCGATTTTGGATGCGAAATCCTTTATGCGCGGTGCTGCTTTCTTTATCGCGGCGAACCACTGCAGGCTGGAAATGAATTCAACCGGTGTTTTGCACCTGTCGTGCACCTTCACCACCTGGGGCTTCTTCTCCTGCTTCACCAGGGAGCCCTGGGCCTTGAGCTTTTCCAGGATTTTAACTCGTGCGGCTTCCACCTTTAATCCGTTCAACTCGCCTGCATTCTCAAACTTTCCGTATTTGTTTATGAGGTTCTTGAACGGGAGCTTGTATCTGTGCGCCCACACAACGTCCATCTTGTCGCCGAAGGTGCACACCATCATCAGCCCTGTGCCGAAATCCTTTTCCACGTCCTTGTCCGCAAGGATGGGCACCTCTTCCCCGAGCGGGGTTTTCGCCTTTTTTCCTGCAAGATGAGTGTAACGGGCATCTTCTGGATTGAAGAGCAGGGCTACGCACGCTGGAATGAGCTCCGGGCGCGTGGTTGCTATCTGAAGTTCGCCTTCGGGGCTTGTGAAATTCACGTAATTGAACAGTGTTTCGCGTTCCAGGTCCTCGGTTTCGGCTTTGGCTATGGCGCTCACGCAGCTCGGGCACCAGTGCACAGGATACTCGGCCATGTACACTTCGCCTGCCGAGTACATTTTTATTAGCGAGAGCTGGACTTTCCGGTGGTATTCGGGTTCCATGGTCCGGTATTCGTAGCGCCAGTCGGGGGAGAAGCCCATGGAAATCATCTGGGACTTCATCCGGGCTATGAATTCATAGGTCCATTCGACGCATTTCTGCCTGAACTCAATTGGAGGGAGCTTTCCGTACTTCTTTTCCACTTTTGTTTCGGTGGGAAAGCCCTGGGTGTCCCATCCCTGCGGGTAGAAAACGTTGAAGCCGCGCATGCGCTTGTACCTTGCCACGAAATCGAAGAAGGAGTAGGAGAGCACGTGGCCCATGTGCAGCTCGCCCGAGGTGAACGGGGGCGGGCTGTCTATTGAGTAAATGGGCTTGCTACCGCTCTCGCTGAACGCGTATGTCTTGTCTTCGTCCCACTTCTTCTGCCATTTCTGCTCTATTTCTGTTGAATAGTTCTTTGCAAGCGTGTAAACCACCCGATAAGGATTGATGTAGAGTATGATATCTCAGATTAGGATTAAAATATTCCTTTTTGGCTAGGCAACGCGGGTGGTGGGTTCCTGGAGAGACTGTTGGGAGTGCCCGGGCGGTTCTTCCTCTTTCGGAGAGATACAACGCATGAACAGGAACCTCAGGCGGTCGCGCCAGTTATCTTTGTCCAGCCGGATTATCACCAGTCCCAGAATACGGCCGGTGGAATTTTCTGCATCTTTTATCAGCGTCACCGGAGAGAATATGAAACCCTTGAACCTCTGAACGTTGACGCACAGGCCGGCTGCGAACCCACGCAACTCTTCTTCTATATGGGTATAAAGGGAAAAGACCGCGCCTTTCATCGTTTGTTCCACCAGGTTGAAGGCGTTAAAGACCGCGCCGGATTGATTGCCGCGTACCAAACTGTGAACTCCGAACGTAAATCCGCTCTGGTAGCCATCGCATTCATTGAATAGACCCACGTTAAAACCGCTTTGCCTCTTATGGGCCATATTCCCAAGGGCAAAACTTACTCCGGCCAGATGGGTAGCTGCGCATACGATATGTATTCCGAAAAATTGGGATAGCTTCCCTTCTACGCCTTCAAAAAGAGCAATGTTCAGCAACTTTGACTTATTGTCCCCATCCACTTCGCTGTACGGGGCGACGCTCAGGAATGAATTTTTGTCGCCTTTGACGTGGCTTCCAAGAATACGCAAATCCACCGGTCTTTCCAAGTTTCCCTCCACGGTCTTGAAAAAGGCACCATGTTCTAAAAAGAATTTCCTTAAAAGATACCGAACCGGGTGGTTCGACTTCTCCCCTCCACTCCGTACTAATTCAATTGGCCTTTTGGGCCCTGAAGAAAAGGCGTGCATATGCACCGCATGCTTATTAGTGTCTGAAAAATTTATAAATCCACGCTAAAACATAAAGATAGACAACTTAACCCAATTCCACTACCTTCTTCACTTCCTGGACGAAAATCTCTGCTTCGGATTTGGTGTTGTACACGTAGAAGGAAGCGCGCACCGCGCCGTCGCAGGCTCCCAGGAAATCCATGCCGGGCTGGGCGCAGAACACTCCTGCGCGCACCGCTATCTTCTTCATCTTGTCCAGCATCATGGCTGTCTGGTGCGGAGTGACGTTGCGCACGTTGAATGTGAATATGCCGGTGCGCTTTTCCGAATCTTTAGGACCGTAAATCATCATGTTTTTCACTTCCGAAAGGCCGTCCAGGGCAATTTTTCCAAGCTCGCGCTCGTGCTTCTCCACGTTGTGGATTCCGAGGCGCTTCAGGTATTCTGCAGCTTCCCCGAGCCCTATCATGCCGTCGTCGTGCTGGATTCCTTC
>JAQTMJ010000104.1 GCA_028714395.1 Candidatus Iainarchaeum sp.
CAGGCTCCGCAGTATGCCTTCACGACTCCGAGGTCGAAGCCCTTGGTGCTGAGCGCGATGCCTATCTTGACTTCTTCCACCCGGGCTTTCACCACGTCCCCGCGCTTCATCTCGGTTTTCGCGGTCGGGACAAAGCCATCGCGTATGTTCATCACCCTCAGAACCCCGTAGTCCTGGGCAGGGCAAAAACGTTCCCTGCCGCGCACCAGGGGCTCTATCTCTATGAGCGCAAGGTTCTCCATCACGTCGGAGACTATGCCGTACACTATCTGGCCCGGATTTATGCGGACTACTTCCCTTTTTGAAAGCACGCTCACTTCCCCGTGCTCGCGCACCACCCTTCCGGGCACCGCGGCGTATATCTCGTTGTCGCGCTCGAACGCACCGCGCCCGGGCGCGGCCTCCTCGGCCTCCCCGATTTTCTTGCCTGGATAGGCGAAGCTTTCCTTGTTTTCCATCATATCACTTCAACTGGTTGAATTAAGCATGAAACAGTGCGGCCTGGGCCGCTTCAACGATATTATGATTGGATAACATATTTAAATAGATTTTGAATAATGCTCTGTATGGAAAATCCGGTTCTTGTGCTCTGCATAGACAGGGACAACGATCTTTTCGAGAAGGCCAAGATACACGGCCCGGTCATAGGCAGGGAGGAAAACCTCAAGGCCGCGACCAAGCTGGCCCTGGCGGACCCCGAGGACTCGGACGCCAACGCCATATTCTCCTCCATAAAGCTCTACGACGAGATAAAGAGCGGGGGCAAGAGCGTGGTGATAGCCACGCTCACGGGCCACAAGAAGCTGGGCTACCGCGCCGATTTGGAAATATCGAAGCAGCTGGACAAGATAATAGAGGAGACCCACGCGGACAGCTGCGCCTTCATTTCCGACGGGGCCTCGGACGAGGAAATCCTGCCCATAGTGAAGAGCAGGATAAGGATAAACTCCTCCAAGGTGGTGGTGATAAAGCAGGCCAAGGAGCTTGAGAAAACCTATTTCGTGATATTGGAGAAGCTCAAGGACCCCTACTACGCGAGGATAATACTCGGGGTTCCTGCGATGATTATATTTTTGCTTTCGCTGGCAAGCCAGTTCGGCTACGGCTGGCAGCCCATAGGGATCCTGGTGGGCACCTACCTCATACTGAAAGGGTTCGGCATAGACGAAAGGATAGGGAGCATGGCCAGCGAGTTCAAGTTTTCCATAGACAAGACGAGCTGGATTGCCTACACTTCATCGCTGGTGCTGCTCGTGCTTTCCGCGGTTGCCATGTACCAGGCATACATGGAGGCTTCCTCCATGCAGCTCTACGGGGAGAAGATATACGCCTACGCGGTGAGGTCCGGACTTTTGATAATACCCTGGGCGCTGCTATTCATACTGGTGGGCAAGGCGCTGGACGCAAGGGCCGAGAAAAGGAAGTTCCTCATAACCCGCTACGGGCTCTACGGGAGCGCGATGATACTGACCACCATGATGCTCAAGGTGGGCTGCGACTGGATACTCAACCTCGTGCCCCCGTATGTGAACTTCTCGGATTTCCTGCTCACCATACTTATCAGCCTGGGCACAGGCTACGTTGTATTGCAGGCGGTCAAGATAATACGGGAGGAGACCGTGCGCGGCATGAAGCTGGAGGGCAAGGAGATAATAGGGGAAGGCGGGAGCTACATAGGGAAAGTGGTGGGAGTGAACATGAAGGAGGGACGGCTGATAATACAGACTCCTTTCGAGAGGAAAATCAACGTGATGCTGGAGGACATAAGCAGCATAGGGGACAAAATAGTTGTCAGGCAGTAGGGCTTTTAAATATCATATATTATACTTATTTTGACACTATGGCGGTCCAAAAGCTCAGACAGCCTCCCAAAAGGGTACTGATACCTCCAAGTCTGCCAAAATCACTAAACGAACTTACATACTATTTTAGGCTAGGCATAAATCCGAAAAAATGCATGAATTTGGCGAAAGAATCATTGAAAAAAGGAGAACATAAAAAAGCCTGGAGATTTTATTTCGATGCCATGGTAGCGGAACCCAGAAGGAATAATTGCCCTGAAATGGCAGCGCTTGAAATGCTCGAGTCCGCCAAGCAAGCGCATATGAGGCGGCTGGAAGTGCTTGAAGAACAGGGAGGCAGGAGGGCCAACGGACGAAAGGACTCCAAAATTGATGCCGAGATATCCAAAATCAAGGCTAAACTCGCGGATGCATGCCATGGGATTGCCGAGCTTAAAATCAGCATGGACGAAAACAGTGGAGAAGCATTCGCGCTTATTGAAGAAGCCGGGGGTTTTTACACGGCAGGTAAACGGCATGGAGAGGCTGCGAAAAACTTCGCCTGGCTGGCTGGAATGCATTGCATGGCGGGCAGAGGTGAAATTGGGCTCGAATTTTACAAGCGCGCCATTGAGTCCTATGCAAAAGAAAACGCATACCTAGAAATAAAAAATGTTCTGGCACAGGTGATGGAAACGACCGGAAAATACGGCCTTGACCGAAGAGAACTATGCGGCTGGGCAATGGAGGGGCTCAAAAAAGCCTTGGAAAATGCGAAGCCGGAGAAGAAAGCGGACATATTTGGCTGCTTGGGCTGGATTGAGAACGCGCAGGTGATACATGAAACGGCTTCTGGGAATTACGCATCAGCGCTGGAGCACTACGCGGACGCCCTAGCTCATCTTGAAGCTGCCGGAAAATATGCGTATTGCGAAAACTTTCATTCGGCCAGCCTGGCATATGAACATGCGCTTGAGTTTTGTAAAAATGATGTAAAAACTACTCTGAAGGCTAAATCTGATGAACCGAAATGGAAAGAAAGAATGAACAGAATTTTACGTGCGGCGACAGAACGCTTGACGGGAAAATCCGAAGGAGCTTTGCCTAATATTGGTCTGGTTGCTGAAAGAGCTCTCTGAAACAGGGTAATTTCGGCAGGCGAGTACATTTTTAAACTTTATACAACATTATCTATTTTAACACAATTGAAACTTGATGGGTGCTACCATGGCTCAACACGGATCTACATGTAAAAATTCTTACGCCTGGTGGAAAAAACCCGGGAGATACGTACGTCCAAGTGAATCCATAATGCAAGAAGCACGTATCGGGCACACCGGATCAAATCTCACACAACCAGGCAGCGGAAGCTCCAAAGAAAAGATTTTGGCGGAGCCCAAAAATGGGCCTCACGCGGGGGAAATAAGGGAAAAAACCTTCAAGCTTAAGGATGACATAACTGGTCTTTTGAAAAATTACAAATTTGAAGAGGCGCTGAAGAAGCTGCGTGAAGCAGATGAGCTTCTCAAATCCGGCCCGAATGACGACGACCATGGTCTTTTCAAGACAGCGGGGGAGCACATATTCAAATGCATGAGGCATCATGAATTCGATGCGAAATCAGGAGGAGCTGTGAGGAGGTGCCTGGCATGGCTAGGAGCACGCGAAGGAAATTATAAGAGAGCATTGGAAGATTATGTAAGTGCAGTGGAGAGATATTTGAGCGACGGGTCTGCTTGCACTACTGATTGCGCGAAGAATG
>JAQTMJ010000105.1 GCA_028714395.1 Candidatus Iainarchaeum sp.
CGTTCTGGATTCCCGAGGGAACAGTCCAGTCCAGCGAAACCTGCTCGCTGCCCTTCGCTGAGATTTTCTTTATTACGGCCTGGCCGATTTGTGCATAGGGCGCGCCGTCCGCGGAGAGGTAAACCACTAACGTGGCGTTCTCGGCAAGGAGCGTTCCTGCATTCCTCACTTTCGCGTAAATTTTCATCTTGTCTCCGGTTGCAGGGTTGGCCGGGGAAAAGGAAATTGACGAGGAATTGAGGGAAAGGTCAGGGTATAGGGCTGCGACGCTTATGTCGCGGAATGCGAGGTTGTTGTCTTTGGATTGCTCGGCTATGGAATTGTCCGGGTCCACTATCACTGCGATTGGGAAGCTGACGGTGTTCTGCGGGACTTTCACAGTAAGCTTCGCCGAGTAAAAGGAGTTCGGAGGTATTGTTATGGTGGTTTCCCCGAGCAAATCGCCTTCCACCTTGACTTCTTTCTTTTTGCCCAGCATGTCTTTCAGCAGTGCGTCTGATAGAGGGTCTTTGGAGGATGGAAGTTCGTTCTCCTGGGTTCCGTCCTTGCCCTCGGAATAGGACTGGGCGTCCTTCACGTTCAGGAACCGCACTTTCACGTTGCGCACTGTAGCCGGGCCTGAATTGTAGACTTTTGCGGTGAGCGCCAGGGAATCCCCTGTCTTGGGCGATGAGGGGGCGCAGGTGAAATTCCCCGCGGTGATGATGAGGTCAGGAACGGTCGCGCTCAGCGAAATCGTCTGCACTGCGATGTTGTTGCTCTCGTCGCTTTCGCTCACGGTGTTGAACGGGTCTGCATTGGCTTCAACTTTTGCATCTCCTGCCAGCGGCATGGAGTAAGTTACATAGCCCTTTGAATTAGGGGATATGGAGGAGACGGTCTTGTAGGTTATGTTGGTTCCAAGGGTGATTTTGACCTTCACGCTTGAAGCCTTGGCAGCGCCCCCATTGGATACGTATATCCTGAGGTCTGCCTGCATCTTTCCGTTGGATTCCTTCAGGGTGTAGGTTATGTCGCCCGGGGTAATCACCAAATCCGGCCTGAGCGCGGAATTGTAGTATATGCGCGCGAGCGCATTGTTGTTGCTCTCGTTCAACTCGTTCACGGTGTTCTGCGGGTCAACCACTGCGCTTATGGTGTATTCGCCCGGGGCGCCAGGGGGGGTGCAGGCAAATGTGATTGTGCTCGAGCCCGATGCGCTTAATGAGGAAACCATTTTATTCTGCGCTGAACTGTCTGCGCAGAAAACGCCCACGCTCACGTTGGAAGCCTTTGCGCCCCCGGAATTCTTCACTATTATTTTGACCGTTGCGTTCTTGTCGGTCGTGAGGTTGGAGGGGCTCAGGGTTATATTAGATATGTAAAGCTCGGCAAGGGGCTCTATGGTTTTGAACATGTAATCCATGGAATTCTCTGTTGAGCCCGAGCTGTTCTTGCACTTGAGCGTGTAATGGTAGATGGTGTTGCCCTTGAGGCTTGTGAGTTTCACTGCATGCGAATAGGAAGAGGTGTAATTCGTTGCGGTCCTTCCGTAGCTTGAATTTTCCCCGTAGGCAATCTGGGCAGTGCAGTTCGCATCTGTTTGCCAGGTTATGTACGCGGAGGTGGTGTTCGGGGCTGCCAGTATGGACGTGAAATCCACCGCGAAAGATGCGCCCAGGAGCAAAATGAGAATAAGGGATTTTTTCATAAGTATCACCCGAGCAAAGCGCCGTTCAGCGCATTAAGCCTGCACACATCGGATCCTGAAATGAGCGTCCATACAGGGATTCCGTCCTCGACTTCCAGGCTGAATTCCGCTGAATCCATCCCGCAGGCGGAAGCGGCTGCCGGGCTGTCTATCCAGAGCCCGTTCAGCGGGGCTAAAAAGGAGAATGGCATGTCGCGTATGGAAGCATCCGGGTCCGGAACCGTGAGCGCGTAGCCCTTGGAGCCCGAGAGCGAATCAAAATAATAATCCCATTGGGGGGCAAGGCCCGCGCCCTCGCTGCTTCCTTTCACCGAAACCAGCTTCGAGTCATTCCTGAACCACAGGATGTTTGTTTCCGCTGCCTGGAGCCCGTCTTTTGCCGAGAAGGGCTGCTGCGGGGAAAGGGACTGGTTCTGGGTGATGTTTATGGTGATGTTGGGCTGCAGTGTTGTGTTCTGGCCGGGCGGATTAAGGAAAGTGCAGCCTGCAAGGAACAAAATAAGGAATACTGAAATGAGCAAAGCTCTCATCCAACCACCCGTTTTTCCTTCTGCTGAAACATTTATAAAATCGGTGCTAGGGCTTTTTTCGCATCTCCTTCAGGAGCTTTTCAGGAATGGGGGCGCAGTTGCAGTTCTTCTGGTGAGCGACGTGCCATTGGACACGCTGCATGAAAGAGGCGTTCTTGGGCATCCTGTTTTTCAGGTGCCATTCTTTGTTGATTGGCATGGAAACAGTTCGGATCAGGCTATTTTGGGAGCAGGGGAATAAGGAAGAATGCAGAGACCATTCCCACTATCAAAATCAGCGCGTATGTTGCTATAACGGCAGCCGCGGCACGCAAAGTGGAAAGATTGTTCGCTTCCTTAGTTACGCGGTATACACCGTAGTAGCCGTATAGCAGCACCAGCAAGCTAACCAAGCTTAATGGAAGGAGCGCACATTGGCATAGCACTGATATGGAAAGTGATATCAGCACGATTGCAGTCATGGGAATTGAGGTGCACATATAAGTCGCATGAATCAGCGTGTTTGCATATGCCTGTGGAATGAATTCTCCTTTGCCTCCGAGAATTTTTGCGAACAGGTATATGAGAGAAAGCATAATGAACGGAGAAATGATGCCGCCTATGAAAGAATACAGGAAATATATGGAAGGATTGGTTATCGCGGGATATTTTATCTGGGATGAGGAAGGGAGCGAAGAAAGTGCTGACATCATGGATTGATTCGCGATAGGCATGATGAATCAAGCGAAAATTGAAACTGCAATCAGGGTGAAAAGGATGGCGGAAATGCTTGCCTTGCTTTTTTGCTCGGATTAGGCTTTGAGCGGGTTGAAATAGGCGTAGAACCAGAGGCTGACGCTTTCGCTTGGTATTTTGCCCGCTATGCCCCTTATGAAATTCTCGAATTTCTTCATGTATTCGTTTTCCTCCAGAGAGTTGGCCATGAGAATCACCTTTATGGGTATACTCTATTTATCACGCGCGGGAACGGAATCGCGTCCCGTATGTGGTCCAGGCCGAGCATCCATTTCACCAGGCGCTCTATCCCTAAACCAAAACCCGAATGCGGGTAGGAGCCGTACTTTCTCAAGTCGATGTACCATTCATAGTTCTTCCTGTCCAGCTTCTGCTCGTCAATCCTAGCCATGAGCTCGTCGTAGTCCCATATTCTTTCCGAGCCGCCTATTATTTCCCCGTGGCCTTCCGGAGCCAGGACGTCCGCACCCAGGACAGTTCCCGGGTTTTCCGGGTCCTCGCGCATGTAGAATGATTTTATCTCCCTCGGGAAGTTGGTTACGAAAATCGGCTTGTCTTCTTCTTTTGTGAGCAGGGCCTCCTC
>JAQTMJ010000106.1 GCA_028714395.1 Candidatus Iainarchaeum sp.
CGGGTTCTCCTTGTACATGGGAGTAGAAGAATACACTCCCTCGTGGAAAATAACTTCCGGCTTCCCGACGTCTAACTCATCTATTTGTTCCACGTCCCCGCGCACGAGCTTCACGTTGAGCCCTTTCAGGTTCTCCTCGCTGCCGGTGTGGAAATTGTCCAGCACCGTAACCGAATGGCCCTCTTTGAGCAACGCCGCAACTAGATTGGAGCCTATAAAACCTGCTCCGCCGGTCACTAGAATTTTCATAAGAATCACCGGTATATGGCAGAAGAGATTTAAAAATCATTCAAGTGATAATATTAAAATAGTTGCATCCAACAATTATTCCCTATCTCGGGCTCGTAGTCGAAAGCATTTGCCTTCGGCAAAGATTTGAGGCAAAGCCGACAACGGTTAAGACGCTACTCTCACACAGTAGAAAATCGCGGTTCGATTCCGCGCGAGCCCATCCCATATCCTCTTTTTTCTTTAATTATTGGGCATCATATCCCAAAAGAAAAAAGGGTCTAAGGGTTTCACCCCTAAAAAAGAAAGGGCTTAATTTGACTAAAAAAGATTTGAAAGCACGCAGAGGAGGTAGCGCCAGCCGTGCCTCACCAGGCTCACTCCACTCCCGCCGAATTTGCGCGGATATTCCCGCGAAGCCACTTCCTCTATTTTCATCCCTTTCTTCAATGCCTTCATCACCATCTCGGTTTCTATCTCAAATGTGTTGCCCGTGAGATTGAGCTTCTTCAGGCTCTCGGTCCTTGCGGCACGGAAACCGTTTTGCGTATCAGTTATGCGGGAATTGAAGCGCGAATTCACTATCTGGTTTATGCATATGGTGAAGAAGCTGCGCAGGAAGCTTCCAAAACTCCCGTCATAAAGTTCCATGCTCCCTCCCTGGAGCCGCGAACCTATTACTAAATCCGCTGACACAAGCTTCTTGGCCATTTCCGGGATGTCGTTCAGGTCATGGGAGCCATCAGCGTCCATGAACACCAAATAGGGGGTGGAAATGTGCGCCAGGGATTCACGCAGCCCTGCGCCTTTCCCGCTTCCTGAATCCATGAAATGCGGTATCGCGTTTTTTTCGCACAACTCCCTGGTGCCGTCGCTGCTGCTTTTGGCTATGGGCACGAGCACTTTATAGGTCCTAGACTTCAGTTCTTTGTAGAGCGGAAGCAGGGTGTCCGCCTCGTTCCTGCAGGGCACCACGATTGTGATTTCTTCAGGCTTCATTTCATTACCTTGTAGATTACCGCAAACGGAACAGGCGCATTGGCACCCAAATCCACGGATTTAACTTCCTGGATGTGGGCATCGAACCCTTCGCTCCACGGCTTGAGCTGGGAATTGCGGGCCGGAAGCGCCACTATCACCTTGTAAATTGGATAGTTCGGAAGCCATGCCGGGTCAAGCCTGGAATAGGAAACGGTGTAGGGCACACCGTTGCTCTTCAGGTAATCCTCGTATTCCTGTTTGTAGGGCACCATGAACGGGTCGAAAAATCCGGTCAGCTTCCCGTCCTGGTTGAAAGTGTACTGGTTGTCGAACCACCTGTAGGTCCAAAGCACGTAGGAGACATTGTATTTGCGGATGAGCGCCATGCGCAAGCTGTCGTTGTTGCCATAGAGAATTACAGCACTGTCCAGGGCGCGCTGGTTCATGTCAGTATAGAGTGGCGCATGGGTGCGGCGGAAGCTCACGCTCTTTCTCCCTGTGAGTCCGTTCATCATGAACGCATCCTCGTTGTCCGTAAGGAACACGTCGTGAACCCCGGAGTTTGAGTCTATCCAGGACTGTAGGTCCAGCATAGGCTGCGGAAGAGTCTCCTTCGAGGTTTGGTAGTACTGGCTCGCATCCCTCTGTACCCAAGCCTCGCTGAAAGAGGCTGCCGAGAGAATCAAGAGAACGAAGGGGACGAGGCTCCACTTTGAGCGCAGGAATTCTCCTAGCACCGCGAATTCCACTACTGCAAGAGTTATTTGTATCTGGCTGTAAACGGCTTCTGCCCCGAAATGCACGTGGAACAGATTGAATGTCACCAGCAGATGCAGCAGTGCTACAAATGATGCCATGAGCAGAACGAAGGCGGAGTGGAAGTCCTTATTGTTGTTGCGCATCTTTATTACCAGCAATATGCCTGCAATGGTGAGGACTCTCACCAAGCCGGAAAGGCTTAGGTCCGGCAAGATGAAAGCGGAGAGCCCGTTGTATATACTGCCAAATTGCTCGTCGAATTTTGTGTAGTCTGCCCAGCCATAAATGAAAAGATCGTTGGGAGTGTGACCCATGTAAACGAATATGGGGAAAAACCAGTAGGGAAGAGCGAGGATGAAGGAAATAAAGAATAGTATCAGGTATGTTTTTATCGAATTTATGGATTCGGGACTCGACACCGCGGATAAGGAGGTATTTTTCTGCAGAATCGGAATGAAGTCTGCAAGGAAGAACGTTCCGAACACCATATAGCTGGATATCAGGCTTTGCACGTTAGTGAGGCTGGCGAACGCCATCGCCAATGCAAGAATTACGATATTATTGCGACTCGGATTCTCCCGGTACTTGAACCAGGCAAGGATCAGCAGCGGCATCACCAGAACCTGTGCGAAGTCAGTGTACTTGTAGATAGGATATCTGATGAGGAGAGGCAGCATCGCGGCTATTATCACGAAGATGTTCTTGGTGAAGCGTGAAGAGATGCGGTAGAGGAGGTAGCAGGTTATAGGTATGAACATTAAGTTAGAGAGAAACACCCCCTGCATAGGTTCCAGGGAAAAAAGCTTGGAGAAGGTTGATACTATAAGATGGTAGGACCACGGGACCCAGGGGATTTCGCCCTGCATCTGCCCGTTTTCAAATATTGCGCCCCCGTAAAAAAGATGGTATATCGTTCCCAGATGGTTCCAGTAATCCTCCCCATAAATAGGGCTGGGAAGCTGCTTCATCGAGGAAAGAAGGCTGTAATTAAGGTAAAGCATTATGAGGGTCGCGGCAATAAGAAGTAGGTGGTCGGCGCTTAGCTTTCCCTGAAGCGGATTAAGTTTCTGTTCCTTGCCCTTCATCAGCCCACCTTCATCTCCGAAACAAGCACGTGCGGCCCCCCATCTGAAACAGGAACGCTCTGGGCCATCTTCCCGCAGAAGCCCGGGCTGGTGCCGAAATCCTTCCCCACGCGCTCCACTTTCTCTAGCGTTTCCAGAATGTGGCCGCTCACGGTCACGTCGCGCAGCATTTTTTCCTTTGAGCCGTTCCTGATTAGATACGCTTCCTTTGCAGCGAACATGAAATTTCCCGAGAACATGTCCACGCTCCCGCCCTTCATCCCTATCACGTAAATTCCCTGCCTCACGTCAAACACTTCGGATTCGCTTGAGCTCCCTTTCTGGAAGAGGGTGTTGCTCATGCGCACTATGGGCGTGAATTCGTGGCTTTCTGCGCGCGCATGGCCGTTGCTTTTTGTTTCGTTTTTTCGGCTTCCAGTTCCTAGTGCGTATGCGCTTTCGCGCGAATGAAGGTAGTTCTTGAGC
>JAQTMJ010000107.1 GCA_028714395.1 Candidatus Iainarchaeum sp.
TTCCTGCTTCCGCGCGGGCTTGTGCTCGCTGACACTAAATTCGAGTTCGGGAAGCTCCCGGACGGGAGCATAATACTCATAGACGAGGCGTTCACTCCTGACTCATCGCGCTACTGGCTGAAGGAGCAATATGATAAAGGAGTCTTGGAGAGCATGGACAAGCAGTTCTTGCGGGATTATCTGGAGAAAAGCGCATGGAACAAGGAACCCCCGGTTCCGAAGCTGCCTGCGGAAATCGTGCAGAAAACCTCGGAGCGCTATCTCATGGCTTACCAGATGATGACCGGAGAGAGCATATCCTGAGCGGCTCAAATAATCACATTTAAAAGCACACTTAGACACAATTTATTCTATGGGTGTAATAGCTAAACTTCCTGCCAGTTATATTCCTATACAAGTAGTAGTAGGCCCCGGATCAGTAAGTCCAAAGTCCGCAGGCGTTATCAATAAGAGGGAAGCGATAATCTGCTCAGGTTTCCATAAACCTGATATGATTTCCATAACTCCTAAATTCTTTGACCGCTTCTTTTGGGATTCCGGTGCCCTTTCAGCTCCTAATCTAGAAAAAGCCCAAGAATCCATATATTCAGGTGTGTTCTTGCCCGAAGAGAGGCAGATCATCATGGACGCAGTGTTATCCCTCCACCCGCTTCTTAGATGCAGACTTATGGTGCGTTCAGACAACTATGCTCGCGGCATGGGCGTACAGAAAAGCGAGATCCTATATATTCGTATGCGTAGAGAAGGAATTACCAGTTCAAAATTCCTGGAGGATTTTTGGTGGGAATTGCAAAATCGCATGAAAACAGTCCTTGCAAGCGATTTTACTTCCAACGCACAGGAGTTCAAAAGGATAAAAGACATAGGAGAGTCCGGAATCTTGATAATGCCCTTGTACGGGGAAACCACATACGATGCTTCCGGAAAACCCCTTTATTTGGCACCTCCGCTGTCAATAAATTTCCTAGGCCCTTCCAGAGGGCGCTACATTTTTTCCATAGGTAGTGGGTTTGGAGGTCAGAACAAGAAAGCCAGCATCTACTTGAACACAGGAAAAGAACTTATTCCTGAGAATATGTATTTTTCGCGGCGCTGCTGTACATATGTGAACGTAGTTATTTGCGAGCGCGGAACTGTGCACATGAGAGAATTTCTCGAGTTCTTTTCTCCAAATTCTTTTTTCGAGCGCGAAGGGTCCATGTACCCGATCAGCTCAGCGAATCTTAATCCTGCTTCTGTTAATGCGCCCCTATCCAACTTGATACGCGCAATAGGATCCTGTTATGTGGAAATTGTAAGCGATAGCATGGGCGAATCTCCGTGTTGGGTCGTGGTTCAGTTATCTGACTTAGCAATACCTAAAACGGTTTCGCCATTACCTGCTAAAAGTGCGATTGCGCGAACCTCGCTGGTCAGCGGAAGCGGCTTGGTCGAAACAGAAGGAACATTCGTTACAAAAGAACCTGATGACAAGATCCGTGAATTCAATCGCACACACAATAATTATCTACTAATTATTGACGCATCCGAGGCAAACAATTTGACTAATTGGCCTATTAACTGTTTTTCCAATGCCGGCGCCATTTTGCTTCGCGTCCGAACTATGGATAATCCATTCGGTTCACATATCGGCGGTTTATTCAGGGAACTCGGCATTCCTGTGCTCGCGTTTAAATCAGAAGCAATACTATCTGAAGTTCCTCCTGATCCCCTCGTGCAGGTTGACCTTTCAGAAGGTGCTAGGCACATCGTTTATGCGGATGAATTCCGTAAACGTGGTCTGGTTTTCCGTCTAGCCTGAGAGTTTATTCCAGCTTTTACGAAAGATATAAAAGGAATTCAGATGAAAAATATTCGGGTGGGATCCATGGCATATGCGGCAATGAATTTTGAGCATCTTTTGGGAACCGAGGGATTCAGCGACCAGATGCTGAAGAACCATTTCACGCTCTACCAGGGCTACGTAACCAACACGAACAAGCTTGCGGACGCGCTTTCGGCGATGGCCAAGGAGGGAAAAACAGTGATTCCGGAATACGCAGAACTGAAAAGGAGGTTCGGCTGGGAATTCAACGGCATGAGGCTGCACGAGCTCTATTTCGGGAACATGAAGAAAGGAGGCTCGCAACCTAATTCGGAACTCCAAGAAAAGGTGGTTGCGGATTTCGGCTCCTACGAGAACTGGGAAAAGGATTTCCGCGCGACAGGAGCGATGCGCGGCATAGGATGGGTCGTGCTTTATTACGATTCCACCCAGAGCCGGCTCTTCAACTGCTGGATTAACGAGCATGACGCGGGCCATCTTGCAGGGACGGTTCCGCTGCTCGTGATGGACGTTTTTGAGCATGCGTTCATGCTTGATTACGGTTTGAAAAGGGCGGATTACATAAATGCGTTCTTCAAGAGCATAGATTGGGATGTGGTTTCCCAGCGCATAAATGCGGGTGGTTGAATGAAAGTGCTAATTATATGCGGAAGCCTGAGAGTGAACTCCCTCACAAGAAAACTTACCGATATCGCGTTTGATTACGCAAAAACCAAGTATGGAAATGAGCACGAAATAACCTACCTGGATTTGGGGAAAACACCTATGGAACACTTTTCCGGCTACGCGAGCGAAGTCCAGTACAAAAAGGAGACGCTGGAAGTTGTAAATCTCGTGGAGAGCAGCGATGTGCTGCTCATAGGCAGCCCGATTTACGACGCGGTCTTTTCCTCAGGCATAAAGAACCTTTTCGAATTCCTTGATTACAAGGCCCCGCGGAGAAGGGCGGCCGGCTTCATGATAAAATCCGCCAGCCCGGGCAGCTTCCAGCTCGTGCGCAGCCAGCTGGTCGCGATGATGCACTATTTCAGCATAGTGTGCAATCCGCGCGCGGTTTTCGCAAGCGACGCTGATTTCGAGAACCGGAGCCTGAAGAATGAAGAGGTGAAAAAGCGCATAGAGCGGCTGGTGGACGAAACGATTGCCATGATGAAATAGAAAAACTGACTAAAGAGATGAGAGAAATAGAATAAAAAGTAAAAAATTAGCTCAGGGTTATCCTTACGAAAACATCATCAGGGACCTTTATGCGGAGGATGTTCCTTATGCTCTTCTCGTCTGCCTCCACGTAAAGCACCCTTTTGGATATCCTCTTCTGCCAGTGCTCGTAGGTGTCGCTCCCGTCCCCGCACGGCGTCCTCCTGGTGGTTATGCCCAGTATGCGCCTGGGCATGGGAACCGGCCCGCGGATCTTCATCCCGAAAGTTTTTGCGAGCTCCTTTATCTGCGCCACCACTCCCACGATGTTCCTGGGCTTCTCGCCGCTGAGGGTTATTTTTACCTTGCTTGCCATGCGCTCACTGCTTCTTCTCAGTAACGTCGAGAACTATTCCCGCGGCAACGGTCTGGCCCATGTCCCTGATTGCGAACCTCCCGAGCGGCGGGAAATCCGAGAATTTCTCCACCACTATGGGTTTGAGCGGCTGTATCTTCACCACCGCCACATCCCCGGTCTTGAGGAAG
>JAQTMJ010000108.1 GCA_028714395.1 Candidatus Iainarchaeum sp.
AGGGCATGATGTACGGCTACGCCACCAACGAGACGCCGGAGTTCATGCCTTTGCCCATAGTGCTTGCGCACAAGCTCACAAGGAAGCTTTCAGAGATGAGGAAGAACGGTACACTCCACTACTTCGGGCCCGATGGCAAGTCCCAGGTGTCTGTTGAGTATGATGATGACAGGCCGCTTAGGGTGAGCGCAATAGTCATCGCGGCCCAGCACAAGGATGTGGTGAGCGAGGAAACAGTCCGGAAAGATGTAATTGAGAGCGTGATAAAGCCCGTATGCTCCAAATGGATGGATTCCAAAACCAAAATACACGTGAACGCGACCGGAAAGTTCGTGATTGGCGGGCCCGAGGGTGACACCGGCGTTACTGGCAGGAAGATAATAGTTGATACGTATGGGGGGGTGGGGAGGCACGGTGGCGGGTGCTTCTCCGGAAAAGATCCGAGCAAGGTGGACCGGAGCGGGGCCTATGCGGCGCGCTGGATTGCAAAAAACATCGTTGCCGCAGGGCTTGCGGACAAGTGCGAGCTTTCGATTTCCTATTGCATAGGAATCGCGCAGCCCACCTCAGTAAGCGTGGAAACCTTCGGGACAGCGAAAATCCCGGAGCAGAAAATAAGCGAAATGGTGCTCAAAAACTTCAGTCTAACTCCGAAATGGATAATCGAGACTCTGAAACTCAAAAGGCCCATATACAGGAAGACTGCCGCTTACGGGCATTTCGGGCGCGACGATCCGGATTTCACTTGGGAAAAAACCGATTTGGTGCCTTTGCTCAGGAAGGAGGCGGGCCTTTAGCGTATTTCTTGTCTATTTCTTCCAGTTTTTTATCTATCCTTTTCTCCGAGTCCAGGCGTTCCAGCGCATAGCTGTTCATGTCCACGAATTTCATTCCGGAAGCGAGCGAAGGATGCACTTCCTTTATTTTCATATACATTTCCTGTGCTATCTTCCTGTAATCCGGATGGCCCTGCTGGACCGAGCGCAGCTCGCAGAAATGGTACGCTTCCCTCAAATTCATTTTCATGTACCACCTTAGCCTGTATGCGAGCGGCACCACGTATTGCGCCTGCCCGGGCATCTTTTTGGCAATCCGTTCGTAAGCGTTTTCCGCGGCTTCCATGGCATTTTTGAATTCATTTTCGTATCCCGCCTCGGCCAGTTCTTTCGGCATGTCGTAGCCTAGCGAGGTGTTGAGCAGCTGCCTCTGCTGGGTGAGGACGCGGTGCCTGTGGATGTCCCTGTATGCGCCGAAATTCGCGCAAATGTCGAATGTGTAGTAAGTATTTTCGAAAGCCCGGTAGGGTTTGTGCCTCCGGTTCTGGCGCTCCCCGATATAGGCAGAGAGCAGCGATTGCGCTTTATCTTTGGGAAGCGATTTCGCAATTTCCCTTGCCCTTTTCATGGAGAGCTGGGAATTGGAATGTATCATAGCCGCGAGCACCTTGAGTTCAGCGTCCGAATCATAGTCAGCAAGGCCGACAGCGGTTTCGAAATTATTTTTTTCATTCTTCACGAGTTCGGAAACCATCCCGGCTACCGCCGAATCGGTATTTGAAATGTATGCGATGTGCTGCTTCCCGTATTTGTCATCGGTCCTTTTCACGAACGCCGGTATCACAAGCCGGAGTTCAGAGTGCAGGGCAGAGGCGATATTCCTTATTTCCGCGAGGTCGCTGGCATACATCTTGGTTAAAAGGTACTCGAAGCCCCTCCCATTGCCGAAAGCGCCCATGTTCGTGAGCGTGCTTGCGGGAAGCAGGCCGCGCAGGATATCGCAGGTTTTTGCCCTAATAGTTGCTGAATAAGCCCGGTCGCTCAGTTCCTGGGTTTTGGGAAACCTCTCCATGAAGAATTTTGAAACCTTTGGAATCAGTGAAGCATAGGTATCGAACAAAAGATTGCACGTCTTTTCATAGCTCTCAGAAAATTCGGAATTCATTATGCCCGGCTCGCGGCAGAATCTGTACCTGCCTTCCATATCCTTCTGGTCGAAATACACGTAGCGCGTGCTCTTCTCAAGAGGAGAGAGCCCTATGCGGGAATCCTCTATGAATTTGGTCGCTATGTTGGAAATGTTTTCCATTGCGACGTGCGCTCCGGCAAGCTCCGCAACACTATCATCCCCATAGCCCACGAGTACGCGCTCATAGAATTCCTCTGCTTTTTGGGTTGCTACAAGTCCGGAAGCCCCGCGCTCCTGCTGGTGCTCCGTGATTTGCGCGAAGCCCTGCTCCTTATTCAGGAGAAACTCATCCAGAAGTACGCGCCTGAGGGATTTCGAGCTGCGCGAATACCTGGAGAAAAGCGCCCCCTTAACCACTTCCGGAAGGTTGAACAGGGCGAAAATATCCCTGTCCGTGTTGGTAACGAATCTAGAAAGCACCTTCTGCTCCTCTAATGTAAATTCCCCCATAATAAGCACAGTCCTAGAAAGGAGCGGAAAAGAATAAAACCCTTATCTGCCCGCAATCATGCCAGGTTTTGCCAGCTTCGCGTCCAGCATCGCGAGCACGTTGGCCCTGGCGTTCTCCCTTTTCGTGATATCGTCTATCCCCTTGGCGTAGGTCACTTCCGCAAGGAACTGCAGCCCCTCGGGCCCGATGTAATTGGAGGCAAGCATCTTTTTTGCGGCCATGGCTCCGGCAGCGCCGAGCCGGCTCTCCACAGAAGAGTAGCGCAATACGATATCGTCTATCTCTTTTTTTTCGCCCGGTTTTTCCGCCGAATGCATGAACCCGGTCAGGTTGTATGCCATGAGGTCCTTTTTGAGGACCGAACCGAGCGACGCGGGAGCTGAAAAAACCAGGGCCAGGAAAACCAGATGCTCAGCATGGGTGATTTTTCCGCAGGTGCTCCTGAGCACCAGGTTTGAGAGCGCTTCGGCGCCGCCTTCGTGCAGGGACAGCGGCAGTTTATACTCATCAGCCGCCCAGGGCGGCTGGAGCGCATGGATTGCCTGGTGGGCCAGCTCGTCCCTTATGCCCATGCCCAGGTCTATTTTGTTCCGGCCCGCGGCTTCAAAGAGCCTTTTCCTGTCCAGCGCGACCGCTTCGCCGTTCTCTTCCAATCTCCCGTAATCCTCAGACTCTACGCCTGAAGCCCGCACCCTGCCGAGCATGCGCGAAACCCGCGCATGTATTTTCTCCTCGTGCTGGGCGACCAGACTGTCTCCCAATCCGAGCAGCACCAGGCCGCCCCTGAGATTCGGGATGAAGTTCTGCTTCACCCACGCGGCCTGCCGTGCGCACACCTCCAAAAATTCAGCATCCGCAATATCATCCGGTTTGGGCATGGCTGGTCTTTGCCCGTCAACCTATAAAAATTATCCTGGCGGTTGGGAAAAACAGGAAAAGGAAAAAGAAAAAACTACGGGACGCTCGCAGAGACCGCACCGGATGAATAGTACGGGGCCCCGGTCTTTATCCTCACCACGAACGTGAGCGTGCTCCCGCTGTTCGCAGGAACGCTCACTTTCCACTTCACCAGGCTCTGGC
>JAQTMJ010000109.1 GCA_028714395.1 Candidatus Iainarchaeum sp.
TACCCGACGCTCTTCCGATCTGTTCAGGATGATGATGTTCTTCTCGGCCAGCTCCTTCACGACCAGGTCAGCGTCGCCGTCGTTCCTCAAATCGACCCTTTTAACGTAAAAGTCCGCAGGAGGGTTCACAACGTCTCCTTCCATTTCCAGCATGTCCCCGATGTTTGCAGCTTCCGGCTGCTCGCCTTTGCCTAATATCTTGTCCATTATTCCCATCTGATCACCTAAAAGCATTTGCGAGCATAGATAGGCATGTGTAATTAATAAATCTTTGCATAAATACCTCGTCTTTTCCACGCTCCGGGCAAGGTTATAAAATCTATGCGGCCAATTAGCAGTCCTGCATTTTCATTTGCAAAGATGATGGGATGGAACTGAAAGAACGCATATTCAAGGACAGGAACGTGCTCTCGCCCCACTACGTGCCGGACGAGCTGCCGTTCAGGCAGAAGGAGATTGAGGAGATAATGCGCAGCGTGCTCCCCGCCACCGCGGGCCAGAAGCCCAAGAATCTCTTCGTATACGGGAAGCCGGGCACCGGAAAGACCTGCAGCGTGAAGCGCGTGATGGAAAAGGTGGGCAAGAACCCGGGCAAGGCCTCGCTGGCCTACATAAACTGCAGGATATACAACTCCCGCTACAGGATAATGCAGAAAATACTCAAGCAGTTCGTGCCCGAGCTGGAAAAGAGCGGCTTCGGGCTCCCCTACCTCTACGAGAAGATGATAGAGATAATGGGCAGGGGCACCCAGCTCGTTGTGGTGCTGGATGAGGTGGACATGATTAAGGACCTTGATGAATTGGTGTACACGCTCACCCGCTCCAACGACGAGACCAAGATAGGGGGCATAACGCTCATAGGCATATCGAACAAGCTGAGCTTCAAGAACGACCTGGACCCGAGGAGCAAGAGCAGCCTCTACGAGAACGAGATGGTGTTCGCGCCCTACACCGCAGTCCAGCTCCAGCAGATACTCAGGCAGAGGGCAGGGCTCGGCATAAGGGCTGGCTGCTTCGATGAATCAGCGGTGAACCTCGCTTCCGCCATAGCGGCCCAGGAGACCGGGGACGCGAGGTATGCGCTCAAGCTGTTCGAAAAGGCAGCCGAGATAGCCGAGTACGGGGGCAAGGAGAAGATAACGGACATGGAGGTGGAAGGCGCGAGGAAGCGGGTTGAGATCGACCTTGCCGGCGAGACCGTGAACACGCTCCCTGAGAACCACCAGCTCGTGCTCTATGCCATAGCCAAGCTCACGCTCAGCGGGAGCAGGTACTCAAAGCTTGAGTTCGAAAACGAAAGCGGCTTCCTCATCTCCGGCGAGGTATATGAGGAGTACGAGCGGGTCGCCCGCGGGGCGGGGAAAAGGGCCAGGAGCTCGCGCTGGTACAAGGAATACCTCTCGGACCTGGAAACGCTGGGGCTGGTGACGCTCACGCTGAGCGGAAAGGGGCTCCGCGGCCACACCACGCTGATAAAGCTGGGCTACGACGCCAAGGGAATGCTCGGGCTGCTCGCACCCAAGCTAGGGGGCGCTTCCAATGGATGACGCTGATTTCATTTTCCAGCTCGGGAACCTGAAAAGGACTCCCAGGAGCGGCTGGCTCACCATAGGGATAAAAAATTGCGAGAGCGTTGCCGAGCACTCTTTCAGGACCGGAGTGCTCGCATACCTGCTCGCGCGCAGGGAAGGGCTTGGAAAGGAGAAGGCGAGGGAAGCCATGGCGGTTGCGCTGCTGCATGATGCGCACGAGGCGCGCATGGGGGACTTGCACAGGCTCGCGAAAAGATACGCAAAACCCGATGACGAAATGGCCATTAAAGAGACCATGGGCGCGCTCGGGCCGGAGTTCGGAACAAAGGACAAAAAAATACTGCTCATAGCCAGGGACGCGGACCTCCTGGAGATGTTCTTCCAGGCAAAGGAGTACATGGATGAAGGGAACCTTTATGCGAAGGAATGGCTCGCCCCGAAAAAGTTAAAAACTGCGGCGGCAAAGGGCTTATACGAGAAGATGGTGAAGCGCGATTCGAGAAAATGGATTCTGGAGGCAATAGAATGGTGAAACTGTTCCTGGTTGCCGCGGCTTTCGGCCTCATCCTGCTTGCCGGCTGCCTCCAGACCAGGAACCCTGATGATTGCGAGAAAATAACCGACACCTTCTGGAGCAGCGAGAAGATGTCCTGCTACCACGAGGTGGCCATGGGATTCGCCGTAAGCGGGGACAACGGCAATGCGGTGCTTTACTGCGGCAAAATAGAGCCAACCGTAAACGCATTTTCGCTCAGCGAGAGGAACACCTGCTTCACGGAAATAGCCGAGGCGCTCTCGAACAGGTCCATATGCGGGCTGATAGAGGATACGAGCATAACAGGAGATCTGCTGACCCCGCTCCGTGATTACAAGCAGATGTGCGTGGACAAGGCCACCCCGAAAGATTACACCATAAACTTCTGCGCCAGCCCGTTCATTCTCGCGTCCCTGCTTTTGGCAGTGCTGGTTGGCAGAAAGAAATAGAAAAAATCAGATTTCAGGGCTATCCAGTATTTCAAGCGCCTTCTTCACGCTCATTCCTTCGCGCAGCCCCGCGTCCTCGGCCCAGGTGGTGGTGTTCCTGAGCTTGGCCCTGAGCATGTCGTCGACGCACTTCACTCCGGAAACGAAGCCGGCTATGTCGCCCACCTTTTCCGCAGTGTCCTTGTCAATGTAGCTGCATGCGATGTAGCCGCGCTTGGCCTTTATCACAATGAGTTTCAGATTCCCCAGTTCGCTCTCCAAGGCAGTGTACTTCTTGCCTTCGAGCTCGATAGGCCGGTTCATCAGGATCGCCTTTCGTTCCTCCTCTGCATCTGCCGCTTCTTGATTTCAAAAATCCCCCTGTGCTTCGCGCAGCTGATGCAATAATACACTGTCCTGGTGCTTACTTCCGAAACGTTGTCCCCGGTGCGCAGGTCTGTGCTGAAAACAGTGCGCTTCTCAAATTCCACGGCTTTGCCCCGCGGGACCTGCCGCCGGCAGCTTTCGCAGCTTAAAAGCCTTTCTCTTCCTCTCGAGCCACCCATCATCAAACACCCGCAATGAGATTCTGGTCATTTCCGGCTCTGGGTTTTTTTCCGGAAAAACACACAAGTAGATAAATAGATATAGCGTTCGTTTTAAATATCTGCCGTCGTGTTTTTCACATATTTACCTGCAAGTATCACTTAACCTTGAGGGCGAACCTTCCCGGGGCGTTCACCAGCGCGAGCTTCGCAATCTCGCTTTTTTCCAAGTCGAGCACTATCACTTCGCCGGTGAATTTCTCGCTCAGATCCGTGCCCTGGCAGTTCGGGCAGGTCTTCTCCCCGCTCAGAATCATCCTGCAGTTCCTGCATGCATGCATAGAATCACTTCTTTTCCTTCTTCTCCTTTCTCACTTTCTTCTTCTCCTCATCAAGCCATTCGG
>JAQTMJ010000110.1 GCA_028714395.1 Candidatus Iainarchaeum sp.
CTCCACCATCCTTTCCAATCGTTCCAGTCTTTCCTCTATTTTCTGCAGCCTCATTTCTAAGTAATCGGCGCGCACGAAGTTGCTCGCGCCCATCTTCAGCTCCTCTCCTTTGCGGGTTTTCATAACAATCACTTTTTGTAGCAGCCAATATTGTAGATGTCCAGTTCTAAATTCTTGTCTTTCTCCAGTTTCCCCACTATTTCGTCAAGCACAACCTTCTTTATCCGCATGTACTGCTCCTGCCCCACTTCCGTGTTCCCAATCGCATATCTCAAGCTCTTCGCATTGAAGCAGAACATGCAGTTGCTCAATCCTTCGCAGTTGTGGCAGAAAAAAATATTGCTGGAACTGGTGCAGCCATCTATTTCGAAAGCCCGGACCACTTTGCTTGAATTATACGCGTGCATGCAGAATTTGGAGTACATGACACCCCGGCATCCGAACATGCTCTCGCTATGGAGGATATAATTCGAATATGCGACATTCCTGACCTTGTGGTAGATATCGTCGCTGTAATAGATGTTCATGCAATCGCCGCATCCGCTGACGCGCTCTACCTGCTCGAATTTCCCGTATCTGTAGTTTCCACAGAAGAAAGCGATGGACCTGACTATGCGCTGTCTCATTTCTTTTAGCCCGCATTTTTGAAGGTCGGACGGGTTGAAGGGTGAACCTGAAACGGCCTCAACCTCCTCAGCGTCAATTATCCTAGCGCTGTTGAAATCGGTCCTTAAAAAATTTGTGTTCGGAGGCAACCAGACCGGTTTTTGGCTGTGGGCTGATTTTGCGAGATGGGGAAGCGGAACGCGGCTGGAAAGCCAATCTTCGTAGCCAAGAAGATTTGTTAGCCTTGTGCCCAGCACTATTCTGGAGGTTTCCTGAAAGGCGCTTTCCAGTTTTTTATCCATAAAAACTCCTATGCGATGCTGACTATGGAGAAGGGCAGCCGCTTTTCCCTTTTGAGTTCTGACAGCATTTCGTCCAGGAGCTTATCTTTCAGCTCCTTGTAACTGGACTTTTCCAAGGCGATATTGCCTATGGAATGCGAGGCATTCCTCTGATTGAAGCAGAACATGCAGTCGTTGCAGTTGGTCAGGTTGTAGGAAAAAAAGCAATTGGAGCTTGAGATGCCGTGCATGCATTCGAACGAGCGCTTCAGCGAAAAATTGTCAAAGCACCTTATGAGGTAGGAGCATTCCCCGCTTGAAGTGACGCTGAACATGCATTCGCTTTCCCGGATTATGTATGAATGGGCGACATATTTGCTGTAGTAAACCAATGCCGAGTTAATGACATGATTTGAATCTATTACGTTGTCCGATTTTTCAACATGGGCTGAGTTTCCCAGCACCTTGTTTCCGCTGTACAGCATGCGCTCCCCTATGGCGCCGACCAGGGAATCCATATCCTTGATTTCGTTCACGTCCAGCTGCCCTGGATTCTGGAGTTTCCGGCTTTCTTTTCCGTAATCCATGAATTTCGCGCGTTCGCAGTATTCCGGAGATGTCAGAAAGACGGGTTGACCGGAAACGCATGATTCGGCGAATTTGCCGTTGACAGCTTCGTTCAGATAATTCCCGTATTCTTCCAGTGCCCCTATCTCTTCTCCGAATATTATCCTGCACGTGCTCTTCCAGGCTTCGTTTATGTCCATGGGCCCACGTTACCTGTATTTCTCAAGAAAATCCTTCGCTTTTTCCCTGAAGATTGTCTCCCCTTCGTTGTTCTCGATTTTCACTTCGCAGGATTCAAGCAGTTTTTTCAGCCCCCACTTCTCCTCCACCTGATCCGCCCACCTGAACTGCTCAAGGGTTTTCGGGTCGGTTTTCTTCCCTCTTTTTGCTATGCGCCCGAAGCGCGCCTGCTCGTCCGAGGCTATCGCAACTGAAACCACGGGCGAAACGGTTCGGAAAGCATCAAGCTCGCTCACACTGCGCACGCCTATCACGACCACTGCCTTCTTCTCCTGGAGCACGGCGCGGAGATTCGGGAGTATGAGCCTCGCGACCGCATCCTGGCCGCCCTTTTCCCTGAAATCCGTGGCGAAGGTGCGCACGCTCTCGTTCGTGGTTACCATGCCCAGCTCGCGCATCAAACCAAGGATCGGCGCGCTCATCTCGAAAACAGGAAACTCCATCTTTTTTGCAACCGAGCCGAACAGGGATTTCCCTGAGCCCCGGAAGCCGCATACCGCAATAATCATGCTCCTAATGGGAAACCCAAGCTTAATAAAAATTGGTTACGGGCTGGATTCCCGAAGGAATGTTTAAAACAGGTGCATGAGATGGATGTGCATGAGGCTTTTCGTTGCAATAGACTCTCCTCCGTGGGTAAAGAAGAAGCTTGCCCTGGCGCAGAATTTGCTGCCCAGCGGAGTGCGCAAAGTAGAAGCAGGGAACCTGCACATAACGCTCAAATTCCTCGGCGAAGTGACCCTGAAAAAGATACCCTCCATAGAGCAGAGGCTGGGAGCCATAGACCAGGAGGATTTCGAGATAAAGGTGAGGGACGTGGGCGCGTTCCCGAACGAGGAATACGTGCGCGTGGTGTGGGCAGGGTGCAAAGGGGCAGGGCTGAAGAAGCTTGCGGAAAAGGTAGACATTGCGCTCAAGGAATACCCGAAGGAGGAATTCACCGGCCACATAACGATTGCAAGAGTTGCGGGAAAGGCCCCGCTCAGGGGCTTTTTCCAGGATTACAGGGATTTCATGTTCGGCTATTTCAACGCGAGAAAATTCCTCCTCATGGCAAGCGAGCTCACTTCCTCGGGGCCGAAATACAGCGTGCTCGCTGAATTCCCGCTCAGGGGTGCGAAACTATGAGAATGCTTGCGCTGCTGGTGGCCGCAGTCCTGGTGACGGGATGCCTTAACGAAGCTCCGCCGGTTGCAAACTACACGAATAATACACCTCCGCCGCTGCAGAACCTGAGCAATAGCACGCCTTTCAAGTACAGCAAGCTCCAGACCGACATAATATTTGTGACATTCCACCATACCGACGAGTGCACGGAATGCCTGAAGATAGGGAATTACACGAACAACACACTGCATGAATACTACCCGGGCGAGCTGGCCAGCGGCAAGATTTCCTACTATGACGTGAACCTGGACGTTGAGAAGGACAACGAATTCGTGAAGCGCTACAACGTGTATTACCAGACCTTTTACATGATTGTGCGGAATCCGGATGGCGAAACCGGGAAGGAACTGGCCGCAGTCTGGAATTACGAAGGCGATGAGCAGGCATTTGAGAATTATCTCATGGGGCAGATAAACGGCGTATGGGGTTAGGGCATGTATGAGCTGCTCGCAAATCTTGCGAATTCCGAGGCCCCGCTGGTTGCGGCGATCTCCATAGGGGTGCTGAGCTCCATAAGCATATGCCCGCTCGGAGCCAATCT
>JAQTMJ010000111.1:0-1352 GCA_028714395.1 Candidatus Iainarchaeum sp.
CGCTTTTTTTGCTGCGTTTATTTTTTGGAGCATATTACCATCCCAATAGGCTATGGAAATAGAGTTTTATAAATTTTCACTGCGGATTTATACAATTAAATGGGCTCATAGCTCAGCAGCAGAGCACTCGCCTTGCACGCGAGGGGCCGAGGGTGCGAAACGGTTTTCAGTTCCGGGTTCCCGGTTTTGGAAATGACGCATGTCCCTCTGAGTCCATTTTTATTCAACTTCTTCTGAAATTATGAAAATCTGCGTTGCACTGGAACGCATGGGCACTGCAAAGATTAATAAAAACAGCGGCGAAGATGCTGCATGCGAAAAATCCTTTTCGCTTTTATTGGGCTCTTTTTACTCATCGCGCACGCGCAGGAATTATTTGAAACCAGTGCAGGGCAGGATTTCGTGGATGTGTGCAACGGCAACCTGAAAACCGTGCCTTTCCTAGGCGGCGCGCTCGGGGGCGAAACGCTCAGGGTTATTGTTCCTGAGGAGAACAGGATATTCGGGATGAAAACCGCGCCTGACGGGACTGTGAAGGAGTACAGCGAAGTGCCTTATCGGGATTCGACCGTGGCAGTGCATGTGAGCAGGGCGGCCCTGGATGAACTGGAAATCAGCGGAAACCCGGCTGCCACCCTGAAAAGGCTGTGGGGCAGCGAAATACGCTACGAGGGGCTGAATATTTTCTCCTGGATAAAATTCACTTTCTACGATTTTGGCTTCCGCCTTGCCGGGCTCTTCATAAAAGACGAGCCTGAGATTCCCGGGGCAGACTTCAGGGTTATGGGCGGAAGCAGCAAGGTCATCACCTGCCAGAATCCCGTAGTTGTGGAACTGCAAGATGCTGTCCAAAAGCCGATAAAACAGGGCACGAACAACACCTGCACTCCGGTATCGCTGATATGGATTTTCGAACGGCTGAACAAGACATTCCCGGGCATGGCGGCAGGCGGGATGAACGACATTGGAAGGAAGCTGACCAGGGCGGGCTTGAATATAACGATGAAAGGAACCAATCTGGACAGCATACCTCCGGCAATCGCAGCCTACATAAACAGGACCGGCTACAACTCTTCGATAAAATTCTTTGCGAACTGGAGCCTGGAGAACGGGACATGGAGATTCGACAGCGACGGGGACGGAAAAGATGATATGACCACGAAGAGCGATAAAAAAGGCATTGTAACGGGCGGGCAGGACATGGTTGTGGTGCCGGCTTCGGATTATTTTGGCGCGATTTCGGACGAGCTTGCGGAAGGCGAAGGAGTGCTCATAATATTTGACGACCACGCCGTTGCGGCGAGCAAGGTTGATGACAAAGACCTCAAGCAGATAGAAGTCATGGACCCGGC
>JAQTMJ010000111.1:1362-3377 GCA_028714395.1 Candidatus Iainarchaeum sp.
CCCGGCAGTCGGGGACTATGTGAGCGCCGTAATAGAGGGCGGTGAAATGACGGTCTACGGCAGGGACGGACAGCCACGCGCCAAAGGCCCCGTGGTGATGGTCATTGGAATATCTCCCGGAAAGCTCGGGTAAATTCCGTCATTTTTTGGCTTTTTTGGAAAAGAATTTCTTCCAGTCTACGAACACTATTGAAACCGCGGCTATCAAACCGACCAGGTCAAGGGCGCTCGCGCTCAGATAGGAACCGAAGAAGGAGAATGCGATTCCGGAAACCCGTATGAGTACGTAATAGGAAATCAGCCTTCCGAGGAAAAAAGCCGGGAAAATTGGCTTCCAGTCCACCTTTGTAAGCCCGTTGGCTATGAAAATGAGGTTGCTCGGAAACGGGCTGAGCGCATAGAGGAACGTTCCCATGAACAGCTCCTTTTCCTTTTTGTCGAAAAATTCCCGTATTTCTTCGGCGTGGTGCTCAATTTGCTTGGAGAAGAAGCGCCTGAAAAAAGAGCTGAAGAGCATGAGCCCCGCCCTTCCCAGCGTGGACGCGATTGCGCCCACCAGGGCAAGCATGAGCGGGTCGAATCCAGAATCCCGGAACAGCTCCCTGGAAAGGATGAGCCATGTGGGCGGCATGAACGCCGGTATTAAATTTATCACGAAAACCAGGAAAGCCAGGGAAAGGTAATCGGCCATAGTTGATAGAGAAAGGTTTGGTATAAATACCTTGCCTGGGCCCGCCGGAACCCAGGTCTGAAACCCGCAAATTACTTCCTGGCCTTGAGAAGGTCTGCTTTTGTTACTATTCCTATCGCCTTTCCGCGCTTTATTATGAGGACCGCGCGATTGTTGCCCAGAAGCTCCAGCAGCGTCCTGTATGTCGCAGTTTCCTGAATAGTTGGGAACGATTCGCCCATCACTTCGCGCACCTTCAGCTCAAGCACTGGCTTCTGGCCCTCGTAGGAAGAAAGGAAGCGCACTATGCTGTCCTCGCTCACGCTTCCTATGAGCGAACCGCCCTCAAGCACGGGCATCTGGTCTATGTTCTTCCTGCCCATGCCGTGGAGAACGTCCTTCAGCTTCTCATCAGGATGGGCGAAAACCACATGCTGGTTCATTATGTCTCTTGCGCGTACCTCACTTGCGCGCTCCAGGTTCTCCAGCGCCTCGAATATGCGCTTCACGGTGTTGTAGCCCGGGTCGATCAGGCCGGTTTCTATTTTGGCCACAGTGCTCTGGGAAACTCCTGCGAGCCGGGCGAGCTGCTTCTGGGTCATTGATGCATGCACGCGCATCTTTTTTATTTCTGAGAGTTCGGGGAGCATGGAACTATTACTAAAGGAATAAATTTAAATCAGATTATTCTTAATGATGGGCATGGATTTGGCTTGTGCGAAGCAATAAAGTTATTAAATCCATGAGCGCAAATATGCTCCCTATGGGAGAGACGAAATTCATCATAGTGGCAGGCTCGATAATGTCCGGGCTTGGAAAGGGGATTGTGACTTCTTCTATCGCTAAAATCCTGAGCATGAGGGGCTATGCCGCGTTCCCGCTCAAATTCGACGGCTACCTGAACGTGGACTGCGGAACCATGAACCCGTTCAGGCACGGCGAGGTGTTCGTGCTGGACGACGGGACAGAAGCTGACATGGACTTCGGGACCTATGAGAGGTTCCTGAACAGGAGCCTGCCCGGGGGCGCGAGCATCACCGGAGGGAAGCTTTTCCAGAAAATAATTGAGAAGGAGAGGAGGGGGGATTTCCTTGGAAGGGACGTGCAGTTCGTGCCCCACCTTACTGATGAAATCAAGGCTTGGGTGAAGAAATATGGCGAGGAAACCAAGGCCGATGTGGTGCTTGTGGAAGTTGGGGGAACCGTGGGGGATTTGGAGAACGGCTATTTCCTTGAAGCGATGAGACAGCTTGCCGTGGAAAGGAAAGCGCTTTTTGTGCAGCTTACCTATCTTCCGAGCCTCTCTGCCGGAGAGCAGAAA
Source organism: Candidatus Iainarchaeum sp. (assembly GCA_028714395.1). Lineage (GTDB taxonomy): Archaea > Micrarchaeota > Micrarchaeia > Anstonellales > Bilamarchaeaceae > JAHJBR01. The sequence goes on from JAQTMJ010000111.1 coordinate 3,354, forward strand.
ACCAAGCCCACACAGCATGCGAAC
>JAQTMJ010000112.1 GCA_028714395.1 Candidatus Iainarchaeum sp.
CCTGGCTGCCCACCTGGCGCTCCACAGAAAACAAGTCGTTTGCATATAATTCAGTCTGCACCTCCCTTGAAAGCTGCGTATTATCATAATCAACCAGGGCGGCCGGGATGTGCTTGGGCGTGGTTCCTGCAGTGAACCCGAAAAGTATCACCATGATGAACGGGAAAATGAAAAGCGGGGCCAGCCTCACCTTGTCCCTGGCCAGCACCAGCCAGTTCTTCCTCACTATGGCGGCTATCTTCCTCAGGTCCACCAGCTTTTCCACATTCCCGTTGCCGTTTTCCATTTCAATCCCTCAGCGCCTTGCTGGTCAGGTTTATGAAAACCGACTCCAGGGAAGGCTCGGTCATCTTGAGCTCCTTTACCGCAATCCTCTTCTTTTCCAAAAAGCGCGAGAGCGTGTGCACCATGGCCCCCTCCAGCTCCTTCACCCGCAGCTCTATGGTCCCGTTGCGCGCAGTAACCGAATCCGCATGGGCCAGCTGCTTCAATTCCTTCAGCAGCTCAGCGTCGTGCCTGTCAGTCTCGATCTCTATGAAATGCCCGCCCCCGTACTTGTCCTTGAGCTCCTTTGAAGTTCCCAGGGCCATTATTTTCCCCATATCTATTATCGCTATGCGGTCGCACAGCTTGTCCGCCTCCTCCATGTCGTGCGTGGTATAAACGATGGTTATTCCGCTCGTGTTCAATTGCTTGGTGAGGTCCCGCAGCGCCAGCCTGCTCTGCGGGTCCAGCCCTGTGGTGGGCTCGTCCATAAACAGTATCTTCGGGGTGTGCAGCAGCCCTGCGGCGACCGAGAGCCTCTGTTTCATGCCTCCTGAGAAGCCCTCGCAGGGCACATCCCTTTTATCGTACAGCTGCACGGTTTTCAGCAGCTCCTCGCTCCTTGCGCGCATCTCCTCCAGTTTCATGTTGTACAGTTCGCCTATGTACCACAGGTTCTCCAGCGGCGTCAATTCATCAAAAAGCGAGAACTGCTGGGGAACTATCCCAATCCTGCTCCTTATGAGCGCGGCCTGGGAGTGCAAATCGAACGACGCAACTTTCGCCCGGCCCGCAGTAGGGATGAGGAGCGTTGTGAGCATCTTCATGGTTGTTGTTTTTCCGGCGCCGTTGGGGCCCAGGAAGCCGAATATCTCCCCGGTTCTCACCTTCAAATCCAGCGAGTCCACTGCGGTGAAGGTGCCGAATTTCTTGGTAAGGCCTGAGCATTCAATGGCGTATTCCTCCGTACTTCCACCCGCTTTATCCTATATCCCTGAGTATCGCCTTTGCGAGCTCCCTGATGTTGTCGGATTTTATCAGGAGTATCCCGTGGCCTGCCTTTCCGAGCACAATCAGCTTGTCCCCGGGCTTTATACCGAAGTACGAGCGCGCCTCCTTGAGTATCACCAGCTGCCCCCTCTCCCCGACTACAGTTGAGCCGTAGAAGTGCTTGTCGCCCATGAACGCGGTCTTATTCATCTTTTTCATACTATTCCCTTTTTTCATATTTATGTTTTAGCACTTAAGATATTTAAATGCCACGCTAAACCCAAACAAAATCGCAGGATGCCCGTAATTTAGCCGCAGAACTGGGATGTGCTGCTTACGTTGTAAATCATCACTTCCGCGCCCCCGCGTATCACGAATTCGCTCATCCCCACGTGATTGGAGCTGCCCCAGTCGTAGGTGTAACCGAGCCGCGTCCACGGGTATCCGGTCCCCAGGTAGGAAGTCACATTCTTGTCCTCGAACCACAGCACATGCTCCGCGCTCACGTTCTCAGGATAATCCAGCCCGCACTCGGAATCCGTGATTTCAGGGTCAGGGCACGGCCTGAAAATGTCCGAAGGGCTTGCGTAAATCTCCACAAACCGCGTCTTGCCGCTCCCGGGCGGAAGGCCCAGTTTCTGCTCCAGCCTCAGGGTGAGATTCTGGCCAGGCACAGATGTGCAGAAGTCCTTTATTTCGTTGTCCACGCTCGCCCACACTTCCCTGGAAAGGTTGGTTTCCTGGCCGGTCAAATTATCGTAGCCCGTGTATGATGTCCACGTAACGAACAGCGCCCGATTATCCTTCCACATGAGTCCGGCATTCCCCGGAGTTATAGAAGTAAGATTATGGTAAATCTCGCCCGTAGTTGCGTATTTCGCGTCCGCCACGGCTTCCGCGTAGGCGGTTTGCAAATCCGTGCGAGTAGATTGATTCTGCGCAGCCGGATTTTGAGTGATATATAATATGAATGCAAGCGCCCCAAGCACAACAAGCAGTTCCGCGGCGAGAAGCGCCTTTGCCTTCAAATCGTTTTTTCCGCGCATGGGACGGCCTATCCATCTTCCGCGAGCTTCTTCTTCAGGTGCTCTATCTCCTCGTGGAGCGCCCGGTTCCTCTTGAGCGGGTCCATCCTTGCCTTTACTTCCAGCTCAGCGAGCTTGTTCTTCATGTTCGCCCTGAGTCTTGATAGGTCCTTTTTGCTCATTCCCATGGAATCCCCGTACCCCTATCGGCGATAAGCATTAATAACGTTGGTCCCGGGCCGAGAAATGCGTATTAAGGGGGATTTCGCAATCTACATTGGGTGATTGAAATGGACGTAAAGAAGATAAGCTGCGACCCGATGTGCGGCTTTGCGGTGCAGAGCCACGATGAAAAGGAGCTATTGGCCATAGTGGGCTCGCACGTGAAAAAAATCCACAACAAGGCGGTTTCGGCTTCGGAGCTGAAGGGGATGATGCAGACCGTGTCGGCCTAGCCTTGAACCGGCTGCATGCTATGGAAACCCCGCGGCAGGACAACCCGGACTCCGGCGGATTTCAAATAATTTATTAATGCTCCCCACTATCTACAAATATGTTCAATCCCAGCATGGATATCGTCATCCTGGTCCTTCTCCTCGCCCTCTCAGCCTTCTTCGCATGCGCTGAAGTCGCATTTCTCTCGGTATCCAACGTGCGGGTCCATTCTTTGCTGGAGCGCAAGGCGCCTGGAGCCGAAAGCCTCGCAAGGCTGAGGCACAACCGCAGGCGCGCGATAATCTCTCTGCTCATAGGCAACAGCATAGCCAACGTGGCCGCTTCCGCGGTAGGCACCTCCATAGCCATAGGCATGTACGGCGACGCCGGAGTCGGTATAGCCGTGGGCGTGATGTTTTTCCTCACCCTTACGTTCGCGGAAATAGCGCCCAAGAGCGCCGCGACCACCTATGGGGACGGATTGGCGCTCCTGCTGGCCCCTGTGCTGGAAGGTTTCTACAACATCTCCTTTCCGCTCGTGCTGTTCTTCGAATTCATAAAACGCCACATCCCA
>JAQTMJ010000113.1 GCA_028714395.1 Candidatus Iainarchaeum sp.
TCCAACATTCGAATCCACTGCGTAAAGCTGCCTGTTGAAATTGCTTTCCTCAAACCTGTCCCTGTCGAAAATCACGAAATTCCCAATTCCCAGCCGCACCAATATCTCGAACGCAGGGCTCCCGATCCCGCCCAGTCCGACTATTCCGACGGTTGATTCTGCAAGTTTTTCCTGCTCTCTTCCACTAACAGTCCCGGCATTCCTGAGGAATATTCCATCGACCATAGCCAATTATTAATTGCACGACTTAAAAAATCCACTATGCCCATCCTGCTGTTCTCGTCAAAAGTGCCCGCAAGCGCCAACATAGCCTCGGAATTGCTCAAGCTGGGCTTCGAGAGCGCAGGCGAGAACGAGTGGGTTTTTGAAAAAACAAAACTGATGAATACGAAAGTGCAGAAGATTCTTGAAGTTCCGACTGATTTCCAAACCGATTATCTCATTATTCTTTCCCCCCATAGAAGCGAGGCAAACCTATGCAGCCTCACAGTCCACATCCCAGGCAACTGGGACAGCGCGGAATTCGGCGGAGCGCCTAGGACGCTCAACATCTCCTTTCCAAGCCTCCAGAAGGCCCTGATGGAAAAGATGCACGAAAAGAACAAGAAGTACGGGCTTGGCTTCAACGTGAATTACGAGGTGGACCATCACGGCCCCACCATAGGCAAGTCCATCCTGTTCGTTGAAATCGGAAGCACGGAAACCGAATGGAAAAATCCGCTCGCAGGGAAAATAATAGCTGAATCGGTTTTTGAAACGGTTTGCCTGGCCCCCCATGAAAATTCCGGATCTCCGGAGGCCTTTTTCGGGGTTGGCGGAGGCCATTACGCCCCTAAATTCACTACTCTCTCCCTGGAGAAAGGCTTTGCTTTCGGCCACATGCTCCCCAAATACCGTGCGGATTCAATCGGCTCGGATACGTTCGCCCAGGCCATGGAAAAAAACCTGGAAAAAGTGGAAAAGATAATCCAGGACAAGAAGGGCCTAAGCGGAGCGCAGAAGGAAAAAATACGCCTGCTGGCAAGGGAGCGCGGAACCGAAATCCTGGAGTTCTGATGCATTCGTTTTATAAAACGTTTTTCGCACTGTATGTTCATTTACGCCAAGGTAGCTCAGAACCGGCGCGCCAGCGCCGGTGGGCAATCGGCTAGAGCGCCAGACTCATACAAGGGATTCCGAAGATGAGTTATGAGCCCTTCGGGGCGATGACAAAAAACGTGCGCAAACCGTGGTTTGCAGATTTCACGATTTAACTTTTGAGAAATCTGGAGGCCGGGAATTCGAATTTCCCCCTTGGCATCCTAATCCTAAACCAGGTAGAAGAAAAGCGCCCCGAAAAGCGGTATGGTGAAATTGTCATCCACCCTGAGGGGCAGGCTTTCGAACACCGCAGCGAGCGCCGCAAACAGGATTCCAATCCACCCTACGAACAGGCACGAGGAAAGCGTGGCAACGAAGAAAGCCAGGAGCCCCTCTGCTGTCTTTTCCTTGTTGTAAAAAAGTTTTTTCTGCCCCCGCTCCCCGATTATCGCAGAAGCCCCGTCTCCGAATGCGAGGGCGCATATCACCGCGGCTATCTCACCATCGCCATGCAGCACGGTGGCCGCCATGAGCAGGCCGGAAACATACCATGCGGTCGCATAGCCCGGGAACCTCACCCCAAGCCGTTCAAAATTCCTTATGAACCAACCGGTGAGAGGCACCCGCCAGCCCATGAGCAGCATGTTTATCACGGCAAGCCCGCCGAGCAGCACAAGCACCAGCACTGCTATCAACTTGTTCCTGTCCAGGAAAATAAGCAGCAGCAGGAACGCGACTCCGGCAACCATGTGGAGCACCTTCCTGTTGGTCTCGTTATTTATGCTTGTGCCCAGCTTCATAGTTTCCCCCCTTGATCCGGTTCCATACGATCTCGCTCATGTAATAGGTGAACGGAGCCAGGCCGACGCTCCCTGCCACGTCCTCGAAAGAGTGCACGCCCAGGTATATCCTGGTGAACGCGATGAAAATCGCATATAGCATGTACAGCGGGAACACGGGCTTGTTCAGGAAAGCGAGCATCACCGTGAATGCAACCAGCGTATGGCCGCTGGGAAAGGAATGGCTGTCAGGGCATTCAATCTTTCCTGCCGCGGCCACGCAGGGCCTGTCCGTATGCACAAGCTCCTTTATGGCGCCGGTGAGCAGCACCGCGAATATGACCGCTACAACGATTTTGGCAACCTTGGTTTTCCGCCTCTCGGCGATGAGCACCAGGCCCAGCGTAACCAGCACCATGACCGCTTCATTGTCCAGGGCAGTGGCTATAGTAGTGAGCCAGCCTATGTCTATTCCTGCTATCGCCGCACTGAGAGGATCCATGGCAAAACATTATGGGATTTGTCCGGATAGAATATAAATCCCCATCAATCCCGCTCCGGCCATGGCACCGAAATAGAGCACCATCCTGGACGCCTTCCCTTCGCCATCGGCAATGTAGAAAGAGGTAAGCGCAGAGTAGAAAACAACGTAAACCGCTATGGCTTTCGGGGCAATCGCGAGCAGCTGCGCGTTCGCCGTCCCCAGCATATCTCCTATGTCGGACAGCACGCCCATGGAAACTGTAAGAATGACCGGCACCAGCAATGCCCCCAGCATGAGGGTGTATTTCTGCATTGCCAGCGCGTTTTCCCGTTCCCGTCTCAATTCGGACAGTGTAAGCAGGTCCTCGGCCATCTCGTGCATCCTTTCAGATATGCCTGCCCCGGATACGTGCGCCTTGAGCATGATATCGCACATCCTCCTCAGCATGAACGACCCGTTCCGCTCCCACAGCTCATTGAGGGCCTTTTCCGGCGAAACGTTGGCCCTGAGCTGGCGGAGCGTTTTTCCCGCCTCTTCCGAGAACGCATCCCCTGCTCCTGCCATTATCTCGAATATTTTCTCCATGCGATAGCCCTTGGGCAGCCCGGAAACCCTGAGCAGGGAATCAGGGAGCCCTTCTTCCATCATTTCAACCCTCCTATCCCACGCAATCCTGCCCCTTATCGCAGCAGCAATGCATCCGGCCGCGAGCAGCATCAGGACTGCCTTTGCAAGGCTTCCCAGCGGAAGCGCTACCACGGCAGCCAGCGCAAGCGCAAAAACCACCACAGCCCAGGCCATGGCATCGTTTGTTTTCATGGAAAAGATGTTCGGCGGCATCTGGGTTTTTGCCATGGCCAGCACCAGCGCCCCCAGGACCGGAAACCCGATTACCATTGCCAGCGCAAACTCCGTAGCGCCCATTTCAAATCCCATTCCAAGGC
>JAQTMJ010000114.1 GCA_028714395.1 Candidatus Iainarchaeum sp.
GAACCTGTGCCCGCCCAGCTTGGTCCCCCTCTCGAAATCCAGCAGCCCGGTCCTAAGCCCTATTTCGTCATGGGCCAGCGCCTTTCCCTCCCGCGGTTTTCCCCATCTCCTGAGTTCCGGATTTTCGCTTTCGTCTTTCCCCACCTTCACGCTCCTGTCCGGGATGTTCGGCAGCTGGAGCATGCGCTCCCCCACCTCCTCCTTCAGTTTTTCCACCTCTTCCCCCAGCTCATTTGCCCTTGCGCTTATCTCCCCGCTTTTTTTCACCAATGCGGCCGCATTTTTCCCGTTCTTTTTCGCCTCGGATATCGCAAGCCCCAGCTTGTTCCTCTCGGCCCTGAGCGCTTCGGCCTCTGCCTTGCCCTGCCTCCATTTCGCGTCCAACTTCAGCAGCTCATCAACCGCATTTGCATCCTGGTTCCTGTCCCTGAGCGCCTTTTTCACCATTTCAGCATCTTTCCTTATGATTTTTATATCAAGCATTTGAGCACCCTTTTCAATAATTCCATAAATGGTAGGATGTTGCAAATTTAAAGCTTTAATTCCACCACGGTTCGCGAGTTAATCCATTTGCTCCTCGTTGCCCTCTTCGCAACCTTTATAATAGTTAATCCAGAAATCCGGTTGCTGCACAGGTGGCAGAATTGGGGTGTAAATGGGCAAACCAGGAGTTCTAAAGGGCACATTAAAATTCGCTGTTCCTATGCTGGCGTGGCTGTTCCTATTTTTAGCGCTTTACTTTGCTTCAATTTCAACAAGCGTCCAGCAGCCCCAATCCACACCCCAGCACATCATCCCGTTCCAGGTTACTGACAAAAACCCCCCCAGGGCCTATTGCTTTGAAACCGGCGCCCAGGTGGAAGTTTCAGCCACCCTTTCAAAGAACTCTGCGCCCCTGGCGTCCATCTCCATAGTTTTCCCGAACACTTCGCATTCGGATCTCATCCCGGAGAACCTCTCACGCCGCACCTATGGGATAAATTTCGTCCCTGGGGAAGAAGGAAGGTACGATGTTGAATTCAGCTCGGGTGAAGCCGGCCAGCCGGTTGAAACCACCTACTTCTATGCCTATCCCCCGGGTTCGGACCCGGTAGAGCTCGGATACAGATGCGCCAACATAAAAGGCAAGAACAACCCTCCTGAGCTCAAAAATGAAATTTCACCCATCTCATTTGAGGAAGGCAGCAGCTTCGCCCTGGATTTATCCAAAAATTTCAGGGACCCTGACAAGGATGCGCTGAATTTCAGTTCCAGCCCTTCGGAAAACCTCGCTGTTTCAATGGAAGGCAGCACCGCAACCATCTCGGCAATCCGGGGATTCACAGGCTCGGAAGAGGTTGTTTTCTACGCTTCAGACGGGCGAAGCACAACACCAAGCAACACTGTGAATGTGACAGTTAGCCCGGCCCCCACCAACGCATCCAACGCAACCGTCTCAACCACGCAGTCTGAAGTCCGGGTGGGCCAGCCGGTGAGGTGGAAAAAAGTAATTTCCCTGGATTCGGCCCAGAGCGTTTCCTTCTCAATCCCCTCAAGCGCCTCCATAATCTCGATGGAGGACAAGTCTGACAAGAAGAGCATAGCTCTCGGAGGAAGCAACGCGGAAAAGCCCGGGAGGCAGGATGAAAAAATAGTGGATATAGGCGAGCCGGTGAAAGTGCTTGAGGTAGTTTATGAAACCCCTGGCCCGACATCCCAGGAGAAACCCCTGGGCCCGACCAGCAAGGAGGTAGTAGTGAGCTCGGAAGTCCATTACGAGAACATATCAGCGACGAGCACGCTCCCGGCTGAAGTGAGCGATCCATCAGCAATCCGGTTGATTTGGAAAACCCCGGACGAAAATTCTTCTGATGAAAACAGCACGGAAACCCCGGTTCCTTTCACCACGATAGATTCTGATTCCAACGGCCTGATAGATTCCATAGGCTGGACCGTCCCTTCCCTAAGCAACCAGACCTATGAGATAAGCATAAGCGTCCTCAATGTCCATTCCTATCCGACCCTTTACGGCAACTGGACCGTTGAATTCACAACTCTGGGCGAAGCGAACCTCACCATAACCGCAACCAACGAGCCCAACTACACATCCGAATACACGCGCTGGAGCGATTCCGAAGAGGAAAGTTATGACTTGAAATTCCTTGAGCTCAGGTGCGGGAACGAAACCCTGCAGTACGCGTGGCTCGGGACCGGCTGCCTCAATGAAGAATGCTCAATCTTCGTAGAGAATTACTCTTGCGGCGGAACCGCATACGAAACCAGCAAAGTCCTGAGCGCAAAGAAGCACGTTTTGAGATTCGGTTTCGGAGACGAAATTGCGTATGCGTACAACGACGCCGCCAACATCACCATAAATTCCATCATCCTCAACAGCTCCTCGGGAACCAATAGCACCCGCGAAAACCTCACAGTTTATGTGAACGCGACCGATGCAAACGGCTACAACGTAAGCATCGCATACGACTGGCGCCTCAGCGACACCTCAATAGCAGTCCTGAACCTGAACTTTGACGTGAACAACAGTGCAGGAGCAGGAGAAACAAGAAGCTACTCAACCATCTATTCAAATGGGACGGTGAACGGCGCAGTCTGGAATTCAACGGGCGGATTCAACGGCACCGGAGCCTATGAATTCGACGGCGCTGATGATTACATAAACGCAACCACGCTTAACCTGGGCAATGCGTTCACTCTTGAAGCATGGGTGAAACGAAGAGGGGACGGGCATACGAGCGGCAGGGATATCATCCAGCAGCAATATGGCAGCGGAGCCCCCTACGCCAGCTGGGGCCTCTCCCTGATGGAAGACAACAGAATAGATTTCTTCACCGGAGCGACCGATGATTCATTCACCGGCGGAATCAAAACACCGGTCCTGTCTTTAGACACATGGTACTACGTGGTTGCCACTTACAGCGGCTCAAACAAAAGCATCTACATCAATGGCCTGTTGGTCAACAGCACGAGCTATTCAAAGACAATCAAATACAGTTCAGACCCATTCCTGCTTGGCACGTGGACGTATAATCCCACTGGTAATTCGTTCAATGGCGTAATAGATGGCGTAAGGATTTATGGCAGGGCGCTCTCTTCGCAAGAAATACTGGCTTTATACAATAACCGCTCAGACCTTATGGTTTCCCAGGAGCTTGCCCTAGGCCAGAACTGGACCGCGTGCGCAACCCCGAACGATGGACTGAACGATGGAACCACGAACTGCAGCAACGCATTGTACGTGCAGAGCG
>JAQTMJ010000115.1 GCA_028714395.1 Candidatus Iainarchaeum sp.
CCTTTCCTTCCATTCCTCATAGAAACGCTCCACTGTGCGCGGCAGCTCGGATTCGGAAACCGAGAGCTTTGAAGATGCTTCGCGCAGCTGCGCCTCAAGGCTCTGCACGTACGCGAGTGCACCGAGCCCTGTGGAGTAAGTTATCCTTTCCAGTCCGTCCTGCACGCCTTCCCTTTTTATTATCTTGAAGAACCCTATTTCACCTGTGTTCTTGTTCATCTGGTGCGTCCCTCCGCACGCTTCCACGTCCACGCCCTCTATTTTCGCAATCCTCAGTTCCTTTCCCGGAACCGCGCCGCCCTGGTAAAGCCCGAATCCGTATTTCTCCTCAGCCACGTTGCGCGGGAGCACCTCCACGATAATAGCAATATCATCCATTATCCACTGGTTCACCCTGCGCTCTATCTCGTCCAGCTCCTGCTGGGTTATGCGCCTGTAGTGCGTAACGTCCAGGTGCGCCTTGCCCACGTCCTTGTGCGAGCCGCCCTGCCATATGTGCTTCCCGAGCACCAGCCGAGCAGCTGCGTTGAGCATGTGCGCAGCAGTATGGTTCTTGGATATTGCTTTCCTCCTTTCCAAATCCACCTTGCCGAGCACCTTCTGCCCGGGCTTGAATTGGGAAATGGATTCGGTTTCGTGCAGTATCACGCCGGCCACTTTTATCACGCTTTTCACCTGCTTCCCTTCAATGGCGCCCGTATCCCCGACCTGGCCTCCGCTCTCTGCATAGAACGCGCTTTTATCCAATACCAAATACTTTCCTTCCGCGATTCCGAGCACTTTCGCCTTGAACTCATCCACTTCCGAATAGAACAGCGCCTCGGTTTTCGGGAATTGCGCAACGTCTATTTTCGGCTCGGCTTCCTCTGCTTCGTCGGACGCACGCGCAAGTTCGTAGAAATTCTCAGGAATCTCAATCTTGAGGTTGCTCTTCACTCCCAGTTCCGCGACGTACTCAGGAGGCACGCCATGGCTCGTGTAAAGCACCTTCAAATCCTCGAAATCCACCTTCTTCCCTGAAGAGAGCACGCTCATCACCTTTCCGCGCGATTTCTCCTTGGTCGCCAGGAACTTCCGTTTTTCCTCATCTATCACAGCGGCAGTGCTTTCCACGCCCTCTTTCAGGTGCGGAAATATTCCATGCAGGTGCTTCGCGTGCCCTTCCATTATCTTCGCGTAATCGAACTTGAATCCATAGCGCTCCTCGAACCCGAACACCCTGCGCAGAATCAATCTCAGATTATACCCGCCTCCGCTGTTCGAAGGCAGCATCCCGTCCGTGACCGTGAACAGGAGCGTGCACGTATGATCTGCCGAAGCGTAGAGCGCCTGGAGCGGCTCAAGCTTCCCGAACAATTCCTCTTTGGTGGTCCCGAGCATCTTCGCTATTTTCGCCTTCTCTGCGCCCACATCCTTCACTTCATCCAACGCCAAACCGCCTGCGAGCTTCGCATACTGCGAAAACAATTTCTCATCAATGTTCACTCCGAAATCCTTCTTCATCCCCTTTATCACGTCCCCGAAAACCACTTCATAGCTCGTGGGCGAGCCGTGGGTTATCCACGCGAGCCTGGAAAGGCCCGCGCCCATGTCTATCACTTTTGTTTTCAGCTCGCGCTCCCCGGTTTTCGCGACCTCGTACTGCATGAACACGCAGTTCCCGAGCTCAAGCCCTCTTGAGAAGTATTCCATGCTGGGCCCGAAATTCCCCCCTCCTGCCCACACGTCCTCTATGAAGACCAAATCCTGCTCCTTCACGCCCAAATCCTTCAAACATTCGATATCATGCCCCAGCGCCTGGTCCTTCCAATAGAACAGGCCTGTTTTCTCGGTGTTGAACGCGTGCTGTCCAATCATGACGAAATTGGTGTAATGCCTTCCCGTAACGCCCACATTCCCTATGTCCCCGAACCTTATGCAGGGCTGGGGCACTATGAGCGGATTGTACGGAGGCTCCAACTCCCCATTCACCACATAGGGCTGGAAGTCGTTTATGCTCGCTATGGTGAAGTACAAGTCGTCGCGCCATCTCGCAACCGTCGGGTAAGGGGCAACGTAGCCGTGGCCGTGTTCGGTGAAATATTTCTTTATCCTGTTCCATGTTTCAACGTAGCCCAGCTTTTTGCTCGAAGGGGCGTTGCCTATGAATTCGTAGCCTATGCATCCCGGATCGCCGCAGAAATCGCGCTCGGCCTGGGCCCAGAACGCGCGCCTGCATTTCTTGCACTCCTGCCTCGAGAACCCGCGCTGCTTGAGCGCGTCCAGGTCGTAGTGCTTCTTCCACTCCTTCCTGAACCTTGCGCGCAACTGGTCCTTGTCAACGTCAACCATGAAATTACCTTAACTCTCCAGAATTAGTATAAGTTGCGAACAATTATTATAAAACTATTAGTAGGGCCTAGTAAGGCTTCCCTTTCCATGTCTTCATCGCATTTACCGCTTCCTCGCGCAGAAAATTCGGAACTATTTTTATCCGCGAGCCCCTGCGCGAGAATTCGCAGTCGTGCAGCATCAGCTCGCTGAATCCCAGGCTTTTCGCGTCTTCTATGGTGGCCGCGTAAACCACTTCATCCACCTTTGCCCAGTGCGAGGCGCTGAAGCACATGGGGCACGGCTCGCATGAGGAAAACAGCACGCATCCTTTCAAATCTATCCCGAGTTTCTTTTCCGCCTTCCGCAAAGCGTCCACTTCCGCGTGCGCCGTGGAGTCGGAGGATGAGCGCACGGTGTTGTGCGCCCTTGCAACCATTTTTCCGTTTTTAACTATCACGCATCCGAAAGGAGCCTGGCCTTTCCTGATTCCTTTTACCATTTCATCTATCGCTTCCCGCATGAACTTTTCGTACAGTGATTTGTCCATGGCGCATATTCAGCGCTCCGTTTTTTAAGATATTCGCATTTGCCAAAAAAAGCGTTTAAAGGAATCTGGATCTTTGGGCTCTCAGATAATTTATGCAGGAAGCGCCCGCGTTATCCTTATTGTTTTCCTGGCCTTGTTCATCGCCTGGTCGTAGCACGTGATTCGCACGGTGTTTTTCTTCATCCTGGGCAGGGGCACTAGATAGGAATGGGCATCGCCATTCGCTATGGTGGCTGTTGTTGAGCCTACGGTGCAGTTCATGTACAGGGAAACCGTATCCGTGGGGGTCACGTTCACGTAGGTGCTGTTGGCGCTGACCGTGCTGTTGTACGCCAGGCTGACCACTGGCTTGGATCTGTCATAGTAGATGTGGA
>JAQTMJ010000116.1 GCA_028714395.1 Candidatus Iainarchaeum sp.
ATGTCCTGGTCGTTGGCCTGCTTGTCCTCATAGAAGCGGTATATCCAGTAGCCCACCAGCTGGCTCGAGTAGGAGTATTTCTTGCATTGCACGGAAGTGCACAGTATTGCGCAGTCGTCCGGTCCGGTGCAGCTTCCGCCCTTGTGAAGGCCCAGCACCTGGCTGCACGCGTCCTCCTTCTGCTTCCGGTCCAGGTCGAATTCGAAAATCTCGGTTTCCAGGGTGGAGATGTTCTGGCCGGTGAGCGGCTTCACCCTGCTTACGTTGAGCGCGGTCTGCGCCTGGGCCGCAGTCACGAATTTCTGCAGGGTTATGTTCGCCTGGGAGTTTATGGTCACCGGCCTGAAGGTGTAAACCTTGATGTCGGTTAGGTTATCCATGTCCAGGTCCCTGGCCCCCGCGGACAATACCTTTTCATTGGTGAGCACGCTCACATCCCTGTCTGCTATGCAGCCGCTCAGGAGAATGAGAAGCAAGAGGGCGATAGCTAGACAGGGCCTGCGCATGGACCTATTTACCTTATCTATTTTAAAAATCTAACCTCCTTTTTCCCTCATGAAGGGGCTGGGGGAGGTTCTCAGGAGAATACGGCCCGGTGCGGCCAGCGAGCGCAGCGAGCGCGCGTTCGCGAACATGGTGGTGTCAAAGCTCCAGGGCCGGCTCAGCCCGGCAAAAGTGGTGCTTGCGGGCTCCTTCGCCAAGGGCACGTTCCTGGAAGGCGACAAGGACATAGACGTTTTCGTGCTTTTCAAGCATTCGGTGGACAAGGGGGCCCTGGAATGCATAGTGCGCGCAGCGGTGGAGAACGCGTTCCCGGGCGCCTTCATGCAAATAGCCTACGCCCAGCACCCCTATGTGCGGGTTTTCCTGGAAGGCAGGAAGATAGACGTGGTGCCTGCCTACGAAATCGGGGACGGGAGGCATTTCGAGCTCAAGAGCGCGGTTGACCGGACTCAGCTGCATACCGAGTACATCCTTTCCAAGATGAATGCTGCGCAGAAAGACCAGGTGCGGCTGCTCAAGAAATTCCTCAAGGCCAACTACTTGTATGGCGCCGAGATAAAAATCCAGGGCTTCTCGGGCTATTTGTGCGAACTGCTCACGCTCTCTTACGGGGATTTCGAAAGCACATTGAAGGCCGCGGCTGAGTGGAAGGAGCGCACGTTCCTGGATTTGGAGCACGGAGAGCCGGCCCAGGACGCGCTCGCAAGATTCAGCACCCCGCTGGTTTTCCTGGACCCGGTGGACAGGGAGCGGAACGTCTCTGCGGTCGTGAGCAGCGAGAACTACTTTGCGTTCATGGCGCTCGCGCGCCGCTTCCTGGATTCCAAAAGCAAAGCCGCGTTCTTCGAAAAAAAGGATTTCGGCAAAAAAGCGCTCTCGCTTTTTGTGCGTCAGCACCGGCTCTACTGCCTCGAATTCGAGGCGCCCAAAATCGTGGACGATGTGCTCTGGGGCCAGGTGAGGCGCTTCCAGGAAACCCTTCTTTCAGAGATGAAAAAGCAGGGCTTTGAGTTGCTGGGATACGCCATGGACCGGGAGGATTCACGAATACAAGTGTTGCTGGACGTGCTGAACGAGCCGCTTCCCGAGAAGCGCGTGGTGCTCGGGCCCCCGCTCAGGTTCAGGCGCGACTGCGAAAAATTCTCAGCGCAGTACGGTTCCACATTCGTGTTCTGCGGCCGCATTGCATCAGTCGCGAAAAGGGAGTGCCGCACTTTCCCGGAATTCGCGAAAAAGCTGAAAAAAATCCCGGTTCCATCGCACCTGCGCGCAGCTAGGAACGCAAAAATATATAAGAGCCAGATACTGATAAGCAAATGCAGGAATGCGCTCAATAGGTATGCGCACCGGTTTCTATAGGTGTTTTTCATGCCCTTCAATCCCGAAAAATTCATTCCCAGCGCTGAAGCGGAAATACGCTCCCTTGTCGGGAAGCAAAAGGCGATTATTGCGCTTTCAGGAGGCGTTGACAGCTTTGTCGCGGCCACGCTATGCGCCAAAGCAGGGGTAAACCTCCAGGCGGTTTTCGTTGATACGGGTTTCATGAGGAAGGGAGAAGCAGAGAAGGTAAAGGCCGCGGCGGAAACCGAGGGCATAAACCTCAGGATGGTGGATGCGCAGAGAATTTTCATAGATTCACTCAAGGGCGTTGAGGAGCCGGAAAAAAAGAGAAAGATAGTCGGGGAGCTGTTCGTGCGCGCCTTCGAGAAGGAAGCGAAATCTAGTGGAGCCACGTTCCTGGTGCAGGGCACCATAGCCCCGGACTGGATAGAGAGCGGCGGGCTCGGAAGGGACACCATAAAGAGCCACCACAATGTGGCAGGGCTCCCAAAGGACATAGGACTCAAGTTGTGCGAGCCCATACGCGAGCTCTACAAGCACGAGGTGCGCATGGTCGGAAGAACCCTCGGATTGCCATCCTATATTTACGAGCGCCAGCCATTTCCTGGCCCAGGGCTCTCGGTCCGCATCGTGGGGGAAGTGAGCGAGGAGAAGCTAAATATAGTGCGCGAAGCGTGCGACATTGTGGAGCACGAGCTGGAAAAGGCGAGCGCGGAAGGGAAGATGGAAAAGCCGTGGCAGTATTTCGCTGCACTGCTCCCCTCAAAAACAGTCGGGGTGAAAGGGGACGAGCGCTCCTACAAATACACCATCGTTGTCCGCGCGGTGAAAAGCCTTGACGGAATGACAGCCAATTTTTCGCACGTGCCTCCTGAAGTGCTGCAAACCATCTCAACAAGGATGTGCAACGAGATACGGGAAGTGGGAAGGGTGGTTTACGACATCACGAACAAGCCGCCTTCTACGATAGAATTAGAATGATTAGGCTCTTTTTTCCGGAATTGAAGACATCACGTATCGAACGGTCTCGCTGAATCGCCCATGTAGTTGTGGTCCGAGCATTTCAGGTGATCCAGCCTTGCTGCGTATGTATTCATAAACCGAAGCTCCTGCGGGGGTGTTGCCCGCGTATTCTCCTCTAAAGAGAACTTCGGACGTATTGCGAAGAGCATCCGAAACAATCGGGCCCAGCAAGCTGGATGTCGCAGTAGAAGTTCTAACCGGAATTATCTTCTGAGTATAGCCGAGCTTTTTTTCCTGCTCCTTACTCTTGAATGCAAATCCCTGAGAATCTCCGTCCATAGAAACCATCTATCCAACAAAG
>JAQTMJ010000117.1 GCA_028714395.1 Candidatus Iainarchaeum sp.
GTCCTCTTCCTGGTCGTTCTCAAGCCGTTCCTGGGTATTGGAATACACGGTGTTGGCCAGGGACTGGTAATTGGCCAGGGGCGCCACCTTGGTGGAAAGGTTGTTGAGCTTGGATTCGGCCCTGGAAAGGGCAGTGTCGTCCAAGTCCAGGTCAGGGCATAGGCCATAGCACTTGGTGCACGATTGCCCGATCGAAGGCATGCGGAAGAGCGTGCTTTCTATCGTGTTCTCGGCTGCGCGGAGGGTTGGAATATAGCCCTTCATTTCCTGCACTGAGGATACCACGTTGTCCGGGCCCATGTTGCTGAAAAGCGCGAATATGCGGGACATGGCTGAATTCAGGGTGTCGCTCGCGTTGGTGAAATCCTTTATGGGCTGGAGGAACATGTTCGGATCGTTGCAGCCCGTGGCTTCGGCATAGCCCGCGCACACCACGGTGGCGGTCTTAAGGCAGGAGCTCGCGTTGGTGCACGGATATAGGTGGAGGAAGAGCGCTTTCCTGCACGCAAACTCCTCCTGCCCAGGGAACCGGCCCCCGTTGTTCCTGCTGGCATTGAACGTGATGAAATCCGTCTGGAGGCTCGCAGTCTCGTTGGGGCTGAGCGCGTACTTCTGGGTGTAATAGGTCCTGAGCACATCGGTTATCTGCTCTGGTCCACCATGAGCTCGTCGGCTTTCACCAAAAAGCTCGGGCTGCCGCTTATGTTTATCAAAGAATATACGGTGTGGTTCAGGGTGAAAAACTCCCTGGAAATGCTGGCATTGGTCTCGTTGGCGTAGAGGTAATCCGAAGCCTCGAACGCGTGGACTGCAGTGGCTAACAACAGCAGGGAAAACACTATTACTGGTCTCATGGCAGCCATTACTGAGTTAATATTTAAAAAATGATGCAACTTGCAGGAGTAAAAATCTGTTAAAATTCACGTTTTATCACATGCCGGGAAAGCCCGAGAAGCTCGTCCCTCTCCCTGGATGGCGGGAGCGCCCTGAGGAACGCGCCGGCCTCCTCCACGAAGCTGAGCGCCCTGAGCCCGGCGTAATTTATGGAATCGTATTTCCTGAAAATGGAAACCACATAGCCTATTTTCTTTTCGTCCCTGGTCCCTGACAGAAGGATGGAGGAAAGCTTTCTCTTCTCGGCTTCGGTGGCGTGGGCCATTGCATGTATGAACATCAGGCTCCGCTTTCCTTCGGTTATGTCGCCGCCTATTTCCTTCCTGTATTTCTTGAAGTCCCCGGTGATGTTCAGTATATCGTCCCATATCTGGAATGCCATGCCCAGGGACTCGCCGAACAGCCTGAATTTCTCCATGGTCCTGGAATCCGCCCCGGCAAGGAAGGCGCCGGCCTCGCAGCTTGCGCCCATCAGGGCCCCAGTCTTGCCCAGCACCATTTCAAAATAATCCTCTTCGCTCACGCCGGTTTTCGCGGTTTTGTACCAGTCCAGCTCCACGCCCTGGCCTTCCACCACCCTCTGGAACGAGCATCCGCATATGGAAGCCAGCTTCACCTTCCTTTCCTCGGCCAAGTCAAGCGCAAGGAACCGGTTCCACACCAGCGTATAGAGCGCGTCCCCGCTGTTGATGGCCATGGGAATGCCGTGGGAGATGTGCAATGTCGGTTTTCCGCGCCTGAAATGCGAGTCGTCTTCAATATCGTCGTGAATGAGCGTGAAGTTGTGGAAAAGCTCTATGAGCGCGGCCGCTTTCAGGGCGTTTTTCCTGCCCTTCCCCCCTAGGGCGCCGAAGGAGAGCATGAACAATGCGGGCCTCAGCCTCTTTCCGCCGCGGAATATGTACTCGCCCAGCATGCCGTAGACGCTCCTGGGCCCGGCGGAGAGAATGAGCTCCATTTCCTTTTCCACCTGCCCTATGTTTTGATTAACAAAACCGCTGAACTCCATGGGGGTGAAATGGTGCAGAAAATTATTAAACCGCTTAGTTCCCTGCGGGCATCGTTCAGCTTTTGTAACCTATGCGGCGCTCGCTGCCGCAGTCCAGGCACCTGTAAACCACTCTCTTGTTCACACGGTCAAAGGACACCGAAACGCTCCTTCCGGGCCGCCAGAACGAGAAGCATTTCCTGCAGAAGGAGAGCTTCTGCTCCGCGGAGAGGCGCACCTTGTTCTTTTTGACTATGAGAAAGGCGAGCTCGCAGAAGCGCTTTGCGCGCTTGGGGTTTTTTGCGAAGCAGGCCCCGGCCTCATCCAGGAGTATCGCAATCCGCTCCTGGCTTATTGCCTTCACCAGATTCTTTTCCCTGGGGCGCATGAATGCACTTCTGCACAAATGTTTTAATAATTGAAGCAGAAATGCATGCGGTGGTATTCTGGACATAGGCCAATTCATAGACCAGTATTACGTGCAGCCCATAGTCGGGCACGAGGGCTACAACAGCGTGAACACGCTCACCTACGCGCTCATAGCCATAGCCGCGGTGTTCCTTGCATACCGCTTTTTCCAGCAGAACAAGATAAGGATGGACATGGAGTTCGTGCTCAACACGCTTCCCTTCGTGCTTTTCGGCTCCACGGTGCGCGTGGTCACGGACAGCATAGATACCGGCGTTATGAAGCCCGCGAACGCGCTCTATTCGTTTATTCTCAATTCGCACATCTATGATTACGGGTTCCTCACCAGCAGCCCTGGAATTTACATAGTGACCGCGGCGCTGTTCTTCATCTCCCTCGCAATAGGCGTGTGGCTAAAGGACAGGAAAATAACCGGCTACATCGGGCTCGTGCTCTGGGTGCCGCACATGCCTGTGCTGATCCCCATGGTAAGCTACCCGCTGTTCGCAATACCTGTTCTCGTGCTTGCCGCGATTCCGGCTTTGCTCGCGTGGAAATATTTCAAAAGCGGCTTGCTCGCAGGAGTGGTTGGCGCGCACGCGCTTGACGGCGCAGCAACGTTTTTCGTGATAGATTATTTCGGGAAAATCACCGGAAGGAACTATTTTGAGCAGCACGTGATTCCGTCTTTCATAGGGCAGACGTTCGGGAGCTTCTTTCCCTTCTACCTTCTCAAAATAGCAATAGCTGGAGGAGCC
>JAQTMJ010000118.1 GCA_028714395.1 Candidatus Iainarchaeum sp.
GAACGAGGGACTGCCCACCGAGATTTCCACCATTCAAGTTAGGAATATCCGCTGCTGCACCGCTGGCAGTGGTGTATGCGGTTTCCATGATGGTTATAGCTGTACCAAGATTATCTGGAGTTGGAGTGGTATAGTCGGCTGCATATAATTTTCCAGCCACTAGGGA
Source organism: Candidatus Iainarchaeum sp. (assembly GCA_028714395.1). GTDB lineage: Archaea > Micrarchaeota > Micrarchaeia > Anstonellales > Bilamarchaeaceae > JAHJBR01. The sequence continues at coordinate 167 of JAQTMJ010000118.1, forward strand.
TGATCTCGAAAATTGACCCGATGGATCCATGATCTGCCCAAATCCGGTGAAAGAAGAGCCGCCGTTTGGGCTCAAACCGAGATCGCCAATAATTGCCGTTGTCCCAGTTGTCGTAATCGTTGTTTCTGCCAATACAACATAATTACCGGCTGCTCCGAGATCCACTGGTGCCGGATTTGCGAACGCATGAACAAGTGCCATAGATGAAAGAACCGCAATTAAAATCATTACTGACATTTTTTGTTTCATTTATTCCACCTCTTTGCTGTATTATCTGTGTATTCGTGCTTCCCTCCCCAAGACCAAAAAAATATTGCATCCTCCTGTTATAATCCTAATAACCTTTAAATAAGTTGGGATTGCCCGCCCCACGAGGACACAAATTGCGTCCCGATTCAGTTTATATACCCGAACGAGCGCAAATCGTCCAGCGTCTGGTTGTCCAGCCCCGAGGTGTTTGCATACCACGCAGGATTCGCTTCCGGAGCCTCATCCGCGCTTCCGTTCTTCATGCGGTCATAGGTTTCCAGCAGCTTCCCCATCTCCAGGGCCTCAGCGCTGTTGTTCCCATATAAGTTCGTGCGCTCCTGCTGGTCGGCCGAAAGGTTGAACAATTCATATCCCGCTGCCCCTTTCCTGGGCACGGTCCTTATGAGCTTCCAGTCCCAGGTCCTTGCCATGTCCTGGGTTCCCGGGCTGAAAGCATAGGACGCGAACACCTCGTTCCTCACCGTATTGTTTCCATCAAGCATTGCAGGCAGGAGACTCTCTCCTTGGGTTTCATAATATGGAATACCAAGCAATTCCGCAAGCGTTGGGGCCAGATCCACTGTGCTTGCGAGCGTTTCCGCCTCTCCGGCCTGCACGCCCGGCACATGGATTATCAGCGGCACGTGCAGCGCCTCGTCGTAAAGCTCCCTGTTGTCCGCTATGCTCCTGAAATTGTCCCCCATCCCGTGATCCGCAACCACGACCACTATTGTCTTGTTCTCAAGCCCGTTGCTTTTCAGCGCCTCGATCACGCGACCCACCTGCTCATCCACGTACTCCACTCCTTTTGCGTAGTTGATGCTGTCGTTCCTGCTCACCCCAAGCCCCGGTGGGTGCGCATCGAAAAGATGGAGCCAGAAAAAGAATTTCTCATCCTTGTGCTCTGAAATCCAGTTGATTGTGTAATTGGCGGATATGCCGCCCCTCTGACCGCTCTTTGCGCTCAGCGCAGAAGTGTCGTAATCCGGGAACATGGAGGAAACCTGGCAGGTTTTTCCCTTGAGCACCCCGAACCCTATGCTCGCCCCGGTCCGGTAGCCCGCGGCTTCGAGGCTCGCGGGCAGGCTTGAGCTCTTCCGCGTCCCGTCCCCGAAATACCTTCCCGTCATCATCACTGTGTGCGAGGGGCAGGTGAAGGTGAACGCGGTGAAGGCATTTTCAAACACCGTGCTTTCTGAAGCCAGCGCGTCTATGCTGGAAGTGTTCGCGAGCGAAGCGTTGTTGTATACTGATATGTAGTCAGCGCGCGTGCAGTCCAGGGTTATGAAAAGAACATTGTACCCGGTTCTGTTGAACTTATTTTCAGCGGCAGATTGGTTTTTCACAAGCGTTGCAGTTGCATTGCTTTCAAACATTGAATGCCCGTCCAGGGATGAATTCTGCTCCAGCCCGAGCAAGTCCCTGAGTGTGGGATTCACGTCCATGAGCGAAGGCTCACCCTCAATCTTCATCACCCTGTTTATGAAGAACACGCCCTCGGTCTGCGCAGGGTCCAGGGTGCAGTGGTCCCCTGACCATTTCTTCATATTAGGCTCCACCATTTCCGGAGGGACCCCTCCCAGGGAAGTCTGCCACGAAACCCTGTAGCCAGGGTTGAACGAAACTATTATGTCAGCGGAGTTGTTCGCGTAGGGCCCCCAGTACAGTTCCTCCCTTCTCTGGGCCTTTGCAACCACCTTATTCCCGCCCTGGTCCCTCAGGTTCAGCAATTTGCCTATTATCCCGCTCCTCACTTTTTCGTAATCCGCAGGATCCACAACTCCCTGACTTTCCCTTCCCTTGAGATTTATGTAAATGTTCCCAAGCCCCAGCGAGTATGCTTCGCTTTCATTCATCAGCACGTCGTTCCAGAACAGCCCTTTTTCCCCGAAAAGGTTGTTGAGCTGGTACACATGCGTGTCCGCCCCGGGCCTTTTCTTCATGTACCCGTTCTCCACAAGCCACGTATTCAAATTGACCGCATTCCTGAACGGGTTGAACCCATGGTCGCTCATCACTATTACCGTGGTGTTATCATCAGCCTTGTCCATCACCTTTCCAACAATATCGTCCATCTGCTGGTACGTCCTTAGCACCTGGTCCCCGTACTTAGCCCTGTCCTCATCGCTGATGTTCCCGTATTCAGGATTCTGAGGATCCATGTACCTATAGAACAAATGCTGCACCGTATCAGTCTGGTAGAAAACCGCAATGAGCAAATCCTGCCTCTTGTCCATCTCCCCGAGCAATTCCTTTTCCCTGAAATCCAATGTCCTGTCTGAATCCTGGAGGAAAACCGCCTCGTCTATTGCCCCGTCGTCCAGCGCCCAGGTATCATCCGCCCAGCCCACGGTTTTGTACATCCCATACGTATCTGCAAGCTCCTTTGAATATCCATCCGGAGTGGATATCCGGAAGAACGGCTCCCTTGGATCAAAACTTACAGGCAT
>JAQTMJ010000119.1 GCA_028714395.1 Candidatus Iainarchaeum sp.
AGCAGGTCGTCCCTGAGATAATACCTCGCCTTGACCGTATCTATGTAATTGGATTTTATCTGCGGGAACGTCTGGGTCGCGTGCCTCTGGCAGTACGGGCACTGGAAATCAGTGAATTCCACTATGTATATGGATGCATTGGCGTTTCCGAGCACAGGATTGGAGCCCGTGGCTATGCGCATGGAAAGGTTGGTTATTTCTATTGTCCCGTTTGCAGGAGGGATTATGCACCCAGAGGTTGAGAAAAATACCAATGCAAAGAGCAGTGCAAAAAGCGCCAAATATCGTTTTTCCATATACGCACCTATTTGTTCTCGCCTTTGTACACTCCGCTGTATGAGAAAGCTGTCTTTTCGAGCAGCTTTATGAAAACCATCTGCCCTATCTTGGCGTTCCGCTTGAGCACCGCGCCGTGCGGATTGGAAACTATTAGAAGTGCCTCGCTCCTTCCTTCGTAGCCCGGGTCCCATACCGCGCAGCTCAGGGTTATGCCCGAGCGCAGCAATGAAGAGCGCGGGAAGCAGAACGCGGCAGCATCCTGGGGGATGCGCACGTATTCGTTGAATATCACTTTATAGGAGCCCTGTGCGAGTTTTACTTCCTCATTCACGAACTGTACCGGCTCAACGTCGCTTATTTTGCGCTCCTTGTTGTCAAAATCAATCTTTCCAGCGTTCCTGAACGAGTAGGCTTCCTTCAGCGTAACGTCCACTCCAGCGGGCTGGAACTGGCTTTCCGCAATGAAATCGCTCACCAGGTTCCCTTTAACGAGCATTTCTTTGGGCAGTATCATCCAACCACTTTACTGCTCGTCAGGAGCGTATGCGTAATCTGAACCCGAGAATTTGTACTCGTGGAGCTCTTCAGGCTTGAAGAACCGCTTCACTTCCTTTTCCGCGGTCTCAGTGGAATCGCTTCCGTGTATTATGTTCCTGGAAGTGCTCATGCTGAAATCCCCGCGTATGGTCCCTGGAAGCGCTTTGCGCGAATTCGTGGGGCCCATCATGTCCCTCACCACCTGGACGCACTCCTTACCCTCTAGAACAATCGCGACTATGGGGTGGTGGGTCATGAATTTCTCCAAATCCGGGTAGAACGGCTTTCCCAAAAGATGGGAATAATGCTCCTTTGAAAGCTCCTTTCCCATTTTGAGCATCTTCATTCCAACTATCTTCAGCCCCCTGGCCTCGAATCTAGTGATTATTTTACCCATGAGGCCGCGCTGTATAGAATCCGGCTTCAGGAGAACAAGAGTCCTTTCCATGCAACCACCATAGTTTGTTTGAAATTGGGAAAAAAATCACTGCCTGGCCTTGAACTCCCTCGCGTTCTTGGTCCATTTCACGCGCCTGCCTTCCCTCTTGAGCTTGAGCGAATTCTTGCTGCACTTGCTCGAGCAGAAATAATGGACCGTCCCGTCCTTCTTAGAGTACATCACGCCGGAACCTTTCCTGAGCGGGTCGCCGCAGAAATAACAGTTGGGCATCGCAATCACCTTGGCTTCATCTCCTCGGCCTTATCTCCTTGGCCTCCCTCTCGGTCTCCAGGAGCACGATTACCATGCCCTTCTTGACCGGGCCCTTTATGTTCCGGATTATCACGCGGCCTGAATCAGGCCCTGCAAGCACTTTGCAGAGCACCTGGTAAATCTCGCCGTAAACGCCGGTTTTGGCCTTCACTTCAACTATTTCGGCTGGAAAACCTTCTGCCATTCACACACCTATTTCTTCGGAAGCCGCTTGATTATGTCGTTCACGAGCTCCTTCGCTCCTCCCGCGTTCTCTATGGCCACCGATGAGGTCGGGACTATGAGCCCTGCCGCGGCGCCCAGCTCCTTCTTCGTGGGCAGATAGGCGCATGGGATTCCCTTCTCTTCGCAGAGTATGGGGATGTGCATCACCACTTCCGGGGGCTGCACGTCTTCAGCAACAACCACGAGCAATGCAGTCTTCTTCTCTATGGCCTTGGTTACCTCGTTCACTCCCTTCCTTATCTTTCCGGTATCCTTCACCATGGACAGGGCTTCGGCAATCTTGCCTTTCACTTCGTCCGGCGTGGGATTCTTCACATAGCTCATCTTTACACCTCGATTTTCATTTCATAGGTCTAACGCTCCGGCTTACAGGTTCTAAAACCGAAAAAATTAGCCGAAAACTGTATTCTAATCTCAGGAACATTTTATAAAGTTAGCGCCGCTCACCGTATTCGTTCATGAAGCCCTGGTATTCCTCAAGCATGGACTCGGTTATGGAAGGCCTGCGGGCTTCAAGTATCTTGAGCAGCTGCGCGGTGCCTATTTTCGGGGCTCCGCCCTTTATCTTTTCCCTCAGCGCTTCCATCTTCGCCGCCTGGGCTACCGATGCTATGTCTGCCGCTGAAAAGCCCTCGCTCTCCTGGGCAAGGCGCTCCAGATCAATCCCCTGGGCGAAGTCCCCTAGATTTATCTGGAACACCTGCTTCCTTCCCTCCAAATCAGGGGGAGGGATGTAGAATATCTTGTCAAATCTTCCCGGTCTCAGGATTGCCGGATCCAGGATGTCGGGCTTGTTGGTTGCGCCTATCACCACAACCCCTTTGAGCTCCTTCATCCCGTCCATTTCCGTGAGCAGCTGGCCCACTATGTCCCCGCCTCCGCGTGCGCGCGAGGGGGCCATGGTCTCTATTTCGTCTATGAATAGTATCGCTGGGGTATTTTCCTTCGCGCGCAGGAAAGCCTCCTTCAGAACCGAAACCGCCTGGCTGTAGCCCCGTTTCACAAGCTCTGCGCCGCTCACCGTAATGAATGCTGCCTTTAGCTCCCCTGAAGCTGCGCGCACGATGAGCGTTTTTCCGCATCCAGGGGGC
>JAQTMJ010000120.1 GCA_028714395.1 Candidatus Iainarchaeum sp.
GTGGATTCCGAGGCGCTTCAAATACTCTGCGGCTTCGCCCAGCCCTATCATGCCGTCGTAGTGCTGGATTCCTGCCTCGAATTTGCGCGGAGGCTTTGCCCATACTATGGAATCAAGCTTCACCTGCTCTATCGTATCCCCTCCGACAAGGAAGGGGGGCATGCGCTCAAGAAGCTCGCTCTTGGCCACCAGGGCACCTATCCCAGTGGGGCCGAGCATCTTGTGGCCCGAGAAAGCCAAGTAATCAGCGTCCATCTTCTGGAAATTTATTTCCGAATGCGGAACCCCCTGGGCTGCGTCCACCAGAATCTGCGCGCCGTTGTCGTGCGCAATTTTGGCTATTTCAGTAACGGGATTCTTGGTTCCCAGTGTGTTATTCGTGTGGTGCACAGCAACCAAAGCGGTGTTCCTGTCTATGAGATCGTTGTATTGCGAAGCGTCAAAAGTGCCGTCAGGAAGCGGCTTTGCATGCACCATCTCTATTTCCTTGTTGAGCACTTTTATTTCAAAGGGGAGCATGGATGCGTGGTGCTCTAAAATGGTTCCCACAACTTTCTTCCTTTTTGAGAAATCAAATGTCTTTGCAACCAGGTTTATGGCTTCTGTGCAGTTCTTGGTGTAAACTACATTTTCGGGTTTTGCGCCCACGAACGAGGCGATTCTTGCGCGGCCTTCATCAAGTTTTTCAGCAACAAGGCGGGAAAGCATGTGCGCGCTCCTGCCTGCGCAGCCCCCGTATTCCTCGTAATAGGCCATCATGGCCTTTATCACAGGTTTGGGCTTGAGCGTGGTGCATGCATTGTCCAGGTATATGAGGTCCTTGTACTTCTGGAGTATGGGAAAATCCTCGCGTATCTTTTCGTTCAGCATGAAAATCACTTGGGCTTTCGCCCTTTATTTCTGCGCCTATTTTTTCAATTCCTCCTCTATTGCGCCCTTCAGCTCGTCGTAGGTGACTGCGCCCACGAATCTTTTGGAGCCTATGAAGAACGTAGGGGTTCCATATATGCCTATCTCCTTCCCTTCCTGTACGAACTTGTCTATGCGGCTTTGGTACTTCGCGCTTGAGAAGCAGGATGAGAATGCGCTCATGTTGAGGCCGCTGGAATTTGCAATTGAGGTTATGCTCTGGTTGCCCCGGGTTCTCCATTCGCTCTGGAATGCGAACAGGTTTTTCCTGAAAAGCATGTATTGCTCGGTGCCCTGGTCATAGGCGCACCATGAAGCCAGGGCGGCTTCGTTGCTGTATGGATGGTCTGGGAGCGGGAACGTCTTGTATATGAACTCAACGCGGTTGCCGTATTCGGAATAGAGCTGCTGCACTATGGGCTCTGCCTGGGCTGTATAGGGGCAGGAATAGCACCCGAATTCGTAAATGGCGAGCTTGTAATTCGCGTTCCCGAATGCCTGGCCATCCGTGCTTTTAGGGGAACCGAGTCCCGCGGGAGTTCCGGTTACTATTCCTCCTGTGAGGTCCTTCAGTATGCAGAAGCCGCCCTCCTGGCCGTTGCAGTTGCCGTAAACGAAGAAGTTGTATAAACTAATCGTGGAATAGACGCTGCTGGCCAGCATGAGGATGATGAATATTGAGGAGAGTAGCTCGAAATGCCTGTTCACCGCTTTTGCTGCAGGGGCCGAGATGGGCAGTATTTTGGAAACTATCTCGGCTTTTATTTTTTCATCCAGCCCTGAATCGCATTTGCGCAGCTGGATGGTGTTGATGAAGCAGCGGAACGCTTCTTTTGCGTAGGCGCGGTATTTGGCCGAGAAGATTCCCATTATAGAGAACGCTATCAGGGCTATTATGCATACTATTGCCATTGAATCACCAATAGTTCACTGGCTTTATTTTAATCTTTTTGGGTTTTGCCGGGAAAGTGGCGAAACGGACGGTTTTTAAACATTTTTAACCATATATTACCATATGACCAACAAAAGTAAGGAGGGCGGCACGCAAAAAGGTATCAAGAAGCCAGAATCTACCCGATCGGGATACTCAAAGTTAAAAGATGTGCTGAATGGGCCTTTACCCACCGATAAGGAACTCGATGCACTTTTGGAAGTGATTTGTGGAACTCCACAGGGAATACGTGCTGCTCCCCGAGTTAGTGAAGGCGACGCGAGAGAGAAACAAGTGGAACAAAAACGTAAATTAAAGGGCCTTGTTCTTCCGACAGAGGCTGGTTTTGTAAATACAGTTGTAACCAGCAACAAAGCCTTGGTTAAGCAGATAGGTTACGTAGTTTCTACATACAGAGACATAGAAAAAACATTGGCCACCCTTAGGATGGTCCAAGAATGCAAGGAATTTATCTGTGAAGAGGACCGAGAGGGCCAACGACCAGCGAAAAAAAGAATAAGGAGCATGGGCGGCGCAGCTGTTAAGATTAATGAACTTCTTGAGAAAAATGAAATCGGCGGCCAAGCTACGAAGTATGAAGACCATATCTTCTATTGTACTATTGATAACGGACTGGCTAGAATAATTGAAAGGATGAAGAGAATCTCGCATGTTGAAACCGAACTCGATGGAATGCGGGAAAATTGTGCGGCCCTAGAAAGAACGGGCAATGCAATCCCGGTTTTAATAGCTGCAATCCATGGCACCAAAATCAAGGCAGGGGATGCGGATAGATTTGACGAAGCATTGGCCAAAGTACTCGAGTCAGTAAAAGGAAACGCGGGAAACCGGATAAAAAAAGATGCGATCATTCTAGAGGGAGACGATCTTGAAAGGTTTGTAGAGATACGGAAGAAACTTCTTACTACACCGGAACTCAAAAAAATCGAAAACAGGATAAAAGAGGTAGGAAGGGTTTTTCATACAT
>JAQTMJ010000121.1 GCA_028714395.1 Candidatus Iainarchaeum sp.
GTGGTCTTGTGCTCTGAGATTATCCTGTTCAGGAGCTGGTAGGTCTGGGTGTTGGCCTTTTCAGCCGAGGTGTAAATCAAATCGTCTATCGGGGAAACCACTTCTATCTGCGTCTTTTTCAAATAGTTAACATCAACTATGAGGCAGTCGCGTCCCACGCCTACGAGGAATTTCGCGACTTCTTCCAACGGATGCACTGTCGCGCTCAGCCCTATGCGCACGAAATCGCATTTGCACCTTGCGGCAAGGCGCTCCAGGCTCAGGGAAAGGTGGACTCCGCGCTTGTTTTCCGCAAGCGCATGGATTTCATCCACAATGACGTATTTTATCCCTTCGAGTTTTTCGGAAAATTTCGGAGCATTGAGTATTATTGCCAGGGTTTCAGGAGTGGTAATCAATATATGCGGGACCTTTTTGAGCATTTTGCTCCTCTCGCTCTGCGGCGTATCGCCGGTGCGCACCGCAACGCGTATCTCGGGAAATTTTCCCCCATGCTTTTCGTAAACTTCTTTTATTTCAGATAAAGGCTCTTCCAGATTTCTCCGTATGTCATTATTGAGCGCCTTTAGCGGGGAGATGTAAAGAGCATAGACTTTATCCTCAAGCTTACCGTCCCTTCCCAGCCTGAATAGCTCGTTCACTATGGACATGAACGCTGAAAGGGTTTTTCCGCTGCCGGTCGGGGAAGAGATGAGGACGTTTTTGCCCTCGGTTATCTTCATCACCGCGAACTTCTGCGGAGGCGTGAACTCCTTGTACTTGGACTTGAACCACTCGCGCACCGGCCCTTCCAGCATGGATTCTATCTCCAATTGAGAATACTCCTTCTCGGCTTTTGAAATCATACGCATCTATTTGGGCTGAATTCGTATAAATAGGTAATCATTGGCATTATTATTAAATACGCAAACGTATGTTTTTTAAAACAAAATGGAAAGGGTTCTGGATTCAGCCTAGATATTCTCCTGCCCTCTCCAAGGCGAATTTTGCCTGACCTACGTTCAATCCGAGCAAAGTGGCGATGTGGCAGAGCTCCCTGCTGCTCCTGATGGAAAATTCGTCTTTTGCGAAGGAAGCGAGGGCGAAGGGTATTTCGTACTTTACGCACACGCGCACGAAGCGGCGCATGCGCGCCATCTCGGTTGCGCGCTGCATCCCGTATGCTTCCATTATCCTGCCCAAATCAACCAAAAAAGCGGAATTCCCGGAGCCGAAAAGCTTCATCAGCCCGATGTCCTCCTTGTAATCCTCGAGCATCACGAGGGTTTTCCTGCCCTTCAGCTTCACGGCTTCATCAAGGCTTTTCACTTTAGCGATCCTGCCTTTAACGTCTTCATAGAGATAGAATTTGGAAAAATTAAAAGGTTCGGGCAAAATCCCTTTCGCCCGTATTATGTCGTACATACAGGACGCCCATTCAGAGGCGCTGCTTCCTCCATCCTATGGACCTCAGCCCCCTTGCCTTCCTGAACTGGGAAGTGAGGCCGCGGAACGCCCTGCCTTTGTTGTTCAGGGCAGGCACGTCCTTCACCATCATCGGGTCTGCGAGTATGACTTCGAAGAACTTGTAGTTCCCGTCTTCGCCGACCCAGTAGGAGTTGAGCACCTCGAGGTTCTTGTACATCCTCGCGACGCGCTGCTCACCGAGGGCCTGGTGGGAAATCTGCGGGGCCACGAACAGGTAGCGGTGCCTGGGCTTCCTTCCGCCCCAGGTTTTCTGCCTTTTCCTCCGGCCTTTGCCCACTCGCACGCGCACGATTACGAAGCCGTTCTTGGCCTTGTAGCCGAGTGTGCGGGCGCGGGGAAGGTTGCTGGGCTTAAGCACGCGCTCCATGGCGCCTGCTTTCCTCCATGCGATGACCTTCTCCTTGTACATGGGATTTCTCTCCTTGTACTCCTTCTCCAGGTTTTCCTTTATGTATTTGTATGCTCCCATTTTTTTCACGTTTTTTCCGTTCAGCATCCCAAAAGGTTAGCCACATCCGGATTGATAATGAGTATTTAGGGATTTGCGGGCAAAACATTTATAAAACCGTGCGACGTAATCCCTATACTCTTTTCTGAGACAACAAATCTCAGCTTGGGCATTCTGTGTATTGTAAAACCATTGAGGTGAACGGGCACGTCGCAAAAGCGGCTTCCTGTTCAACGTATGGAAAAAATATGGGTGAAACTATATGGCAGCGAAAGAACATGCAAACATTGTTTTCATAGGGCACGTGGACGCGGGAAAATCCACCACGGTCGGAAGGCTTCTCTATGAAACCGGCGCGATTTCCGAGCAGGCACTCAACAAGCTCAAGGAGGAGGCCGCAAAGGTCGGAAAGGCCACCTTCGAGTTCGCGTTCGTGATGGACGAGCTCAAGGAGGAAAGGGAGCGAGGAGTAACGATTGACATTTCGCACAGGGAGTTCGAATCCGCCAAGTATCATTATACCATCATTGACGCACCGGGGCACAAGGACTTCGTAAAGAACATGATTACAGGAGCGAGCCAGGCCGACGCGGCGTGCCTCGTCATCTCGGTGAAGGACGGGATACAGCCCCAGACCAAGGAGCACGCGTTCCTTGCAAAAGTGCTCGGCATAAACCAGCTCATAGTGAACATGAGCAAGATGGACGCCATAGGTTACAACCAGGCCAAGTACAACGAGCTGAAAACCGAGGTGGAGAAGCTGCTCAGGGGAATGGGCTACAAGACGGAGAACGTGCAGTGGGTCGCTGCCACTTCCTATGTCGGGGACAACATAACCAACAAATCCGCGAATATGCCGTGGTACACC
>JAQTMJ010000122.1 GCA_028714395.1 Candidatus Iainarchaeum sp.
TTGAGGCAATGATGCGCGAGGACCAACATTTATGAAGATAGGGGCTTCGAGACAGAAGCGCGGCGCCAATTGGGCCTATAGGAAGGCTTCCGCATCCTCGCTCTTCTTTTCCTGCAGTTTCTCGTATTCCAGCGCAAGCTCGGCGAGCGGCCTGCCTTTCTCCTTTCTCTTGGATTTTATGCTCCTCACGTCCACGAATATGGGCGCGTTGGTGGCTTCTCCCACGATTATGCCCTCGCCCACGCGCAGGGAGGTTATGCTGCGCGCGATGCGCGCGTCTATGCCTTCCGAGCTCATCTGGATGTGGTCCAAATCATTGGGGTTGGTGACGCGCAAAATTATGTGGGTGTTGCACTGGCTCAATGCGGTGGTGCTAAGGTTAACCGGTCTTTGGGTGATGAGACACAGGGAGGCGCCGAACTTCCTTCCTTCGCGCGCAATCGTTTCTATAACCGAACGGGAAACGGCTTCGTAGGCTTCCGCTTTCTCCCTTGCGAAATTGTGCGCCTCTTCTACTATGAGCAGGAACGGCGGTATCTTCCCTTTTCTCCTCATCTTGAAGAGCTTGCGCGCAAGCATGGAAACTATCACCTGCTTCTTCCGCAGGCTGTCCACGTCGCTGAAATCCAGCACCAGGAGCTTCCCGGGCTGTACCGCTTCAGTGAGCTTCGGGTTCTCGATGTTCTGGGAAAGTATGCACATCCTCTTTATTTCTGAAAGCGAGCGCTTGAGCGCAGGCTTCACGCTCCTGTCCGCGCGCTTGGAATCATCATCGTAGTAGGCATCTATCGCGTTCAGCAGATCCTTGAACGAATAGGCTTTCCTGTTCTTTTTGTAATCATCGTGGAGAGAAGTGAGCGACTGGCGCAGGAGAGCGCGCTGCGCATGGGAAAGCATGGGGAGCCATTCCTCGAACATTTCCGGAGTCACTTTCCTCAATGGGAGCGAGAAGCCCTTTTTCCTGTTTCCCACCTCTATTATCTTGGTGCGGCTCGCGTACGCTCCTTCGGCGAAGCCCATGTATTCCCCGTGTATGTCTATCACTATCACGGCTACGCGGCCCTCCTCTTTTTTCCGGTCCAGGAGCTCCTCTATCAAAACCGTAGAGAGGTAGGATTTTCCTGCGCCGCTCATCGCAAGAATCGCGAAATGCTTCTGGAGCAGGCGCGTCATATTAATTTTCGCATCCACATCGTGGTGCTGGATTTTCCCTATGTGGAGCCCTTTTTCATCCAAACCAAGGAAGGATTTGAGCAGGCTTTCGTCCGCTATGTGCACCTTTGCCCCTGGAATCGGGGGGATGGAGGCGCGCACGAAGTTCCTTTCCTTTGAAACCCCGAGCACCTTCACCTGCGCTATTATGTACTCCCAGCTCGCCGTTGGAAAGTTGTCCTTCATCGGGGAGATGCGCTCGTATTCGGCTACGCTTTCGGCGCGCTCGAAATACCTATTGGAGCGGTATATTTCATTAATATAACCAAAAACAATCCCGTTTTCGCTTTCTGTCTGGACATACTGCCCTTTTTTCACGCTCCTTTCGTTCGGGTCGAACACGAACGAGAATTCGGAGGTGGAGGGGCTTTCCTCGGTCGTGATTACAGTGCCCACTGGTTTCATGAGCCTATTTTGCAGACAAGGAATAAAAAGCGAACTGGACGTGCTTTCCGATGGAAAATAAGGTGCGGGATGGCTGCTGGATGGAGTGATTACGTAACGAAGAGTTGCTCTATTCGTATCTGCTCCAGCGTACCCATATCATAGAAAATGTGCCAGAAAATGTCGCGTGAGACCTTTCTGTCGCTCATTCTGATGTCCCATCTTCCAACGCCCACGCGGTAGCATTCCCGGTCCAGGTGCGTTCCGTTTTCGTACAGGCCGCAGTCTGAAACGGTAAAATCGACTATGCTTTCAGCAGTTACCCGGCCGTAATGCGGCTTGAGGTCCTCGCCTATCCAGGTCAGGTTTGTTCCCATTGTTTTTTGCATGACCTTGTACACGTCGTTTGAAATCCACATCCATGCGAACGCCAGGAGTGCGAACAAAAAAACCGCGGGCGCAAGTGCGTATTTATTCATGCAAAAAATAGTGCTTTCAGGAATATTTAAACCGGCTGAGAATGCTGGGCAGGCAAAAATATGGGAAAACGGAAATGCGAAAAGGAAATAAAACAGGCTTGCGAAGTTCGTGCATGGAGGTAGAGAGCGCGCCGGAAATACAGGAGCGGATAGAGCATCTGCTGGACATTCTGGAGATGAGGCATATAATTGGCGCGAGAATTATTTGCATGAGGAGCACGGGCGCCAAGGCGAACGCCTACGCGCGGATATGGAATCTGCCGAAAATATGGCAGAAGGCGCTGGAAGTCAATCCGTTCTACGTGATTGAGGTGGTGAGCGAGCACTTCGACGGATTGAGCGAAGAGCGGAAGATTCAGGTGCTCATACACGAGCTGATGCATATCCCGAAGAAATTTTCCGGCGGGTTGGTTCCGCACAAGCACAACGGGGGAAGGATTGACAAAAAGGCGGTGGACAAAATTTATGCGGAGTACGTGCGGAGGATGGAAGCGCGCTCTTCCGGGGCGGACGATAGTAATAAATAGGTTGCAACAGTAAATTAAGAAACTTATTCTTGGTGGTTTGATGGCTAAACGAGAGACCAAAAGGGAAAACCCGAGAGCAGGGTTTCCTGCCGCACGC
>JAQTMJ010000123.1 GCA_028714395.1 Candidatus Iainarchaeum sp.
GCACCACTCCGTAGCCGAGGCCGGATATTTTCTTCTCTATCTCGGCATATTTCAGCTCGCCAGGATTGTATTCCACGTAGGCTTTTCCATTGGCGTAATTCACGCTCGCGTTCAGCACCCCTCTGGTCCTTTTCAGTGCTTTCTCTATGCCCATGGCGCAGCTCGCGCAGTCCATGCCTTCTATGTTCAGCGTTTTTTTCTCCATCAAAATCACCAGTTTACCGAATGCGGTCAGCGCGCACGAGCGGCATAGGCGCAGCTCGGGCAGCAGAAATAGTGCGTTTTCCCGCCTATTTTCTTGGCATAGGCGTTTTCGTAAATCATGCAGCCGCAGTGCTCGCACTCCACCAGCTTCTCTGCGAGCACCGCGTCCACTATGGAACCCGCCTTTTTCACCAGGTCTTTCACCGCGCGCACACCCTTGGGCGTGAGCGCGTAAGTTTTTTTGTCCCTTGCGCCTCTCGTACCCTCATCCACATAGCCCGCCTTCTTCAGCTTGGCCAGCAGGGGATAAATCTGCCCTGAGCTGGGCCGTTTACCCAGCGCGTTGGCTATTTCGCCCATGAGTTCGTAGCCGCTCCTTTGCTTCCTGCTCAGGAGCAGCAGCGCGTAGAATTTCGTAAAGCTTCCTGCCTCCAGTTTTTCTTCCATGCATCATTTATACATCCTATCTTATTTAAACATATCTTTTTTAGATATGTGTAATTAAGCAATATGGAGAAGAAGAGAAAAAATGGGAACTCAGTATATCTGCGCGTATCTGTCTATCTCCCACTCGCTCACGTGCAGCCTGTAGTCGTCCCATTCCTCCCATTTGGCTTCCATGTACTTCTGGAACAGGTACTCGCCGAGCGCCTCCTTCACGAGCGCACTTCGCTCCATCTCCCGGAGCGCGTCGGAAAGCGAAGGCGGAAGCTGGCCTATTTCGAGCTTCTTGAGCTTCGCATCATCAAACTCGTAGAGGCTCTCCTCAACCGGTTCCGGAGGCTGCATATTGTTCTTTATGCCGTCCAACCCTGCCTTCAGCATCACCGCGAAAGCCAGGTAGATGTTCGACGAGGGATCAGGGCACCGCAGCTCAATCCTCGCCGCCTTGGGCCTTTCCAGCTGGAACGCAGGGACGCGTATGAGCGCGCTCCTGTTCTCGGAAGCCCAGCTCAGGTAAACAGGGGCCTCGTAGCCTGGCGTGAGGCGCTTGTACGAATTCACCGTGGGCGAGGTGATTGCACACATGGACTTGATGTGCTTCAGCTGGCCTGCGATGAAGCTCCTGGCGATTTTGGACATGCGGTATTTCTCGTTCGCGTCAAAAAACACGTTCACGTCCCCCTTGAACAGGCTCTGGTGCACGTGCATTCCCGAGCCGTTTATGCCGAATATGGGCTTTGGCATGAACGTGGCGAGCAGTCCGTACTTTTCCGCAACCGCCTTTATCACGAACTTCATGGTGAGCGCATTGTCCGCGGTCTTGAGCGCATTCCCGTACTTTATGTCTATCTCGTGCTGGCCGACCGAGCATTCGTGGTGCGTGGTCTCAACATCAAGGCCGAACTTCTCCAGCATCACGCTCATGTCCCTCCTTATCTCGTATGCCAAATCCATGTTCAGGTCGAAATAGCCGCCCTTGTCGTGGGGGAGCGGCTTGAGCGTGCCGTTCTCCCTCTTGAACAGGAAAAACTCCAGTTCAGGGCCCGTGTAATATGAATAGCCCATCGCCTCTGCCTCCTTCAGGACCTTCTTGAGCACGTATCTCGGGTCGCCCTCGAACGGCTTTCCCTTCGCAGTGTAAACATCGCATATGAAGCGCGCGGTGTTCCCATCCGGGGAGTTCAGCCAGGGAATGACCGCATAGGTCTCGGGGTCTGGCTTGAGGAACATGTCGCTCTCGCATATCCTCGCGAATCCCTCGATGGAGGAGCCGTCGAACCACTTTCCCTTCTCCAGCGCCTCCTCAAGGTGCTGCACGTTTATCGTCACGTTCTTTATCACGCCGAAAATGTCCGTGAACTGGAGGCTCACGAACCTCACGTTGTCCTTCTTCACCTGGTCCAGAACCTCCCTTGTAGTTTTTGCCATAAAGCCCACCATCTAAACCGATTGAATCCTATTCATTCCTCTTATATTTATATAAGTTATTTAGATTTTTTCAAACAAATGAACGTTAAGAATAAAAACATTGCTTGCAAATGTTCGGAAAATCAGCTTAAACTACGTGCAAAATCGCACAAAAATAAGGAAAAACACATTGCCATCTATGAGGAAAATAAAACGCCGAGGGCAGGATTTCGGAACCGCAGGGGGAACCTATAATGCCCTCTTTTTGCGTTCCCCCTTCAGTTTTACGTTATTCCTGATTCCCCCTCCGATTACGCTCACATACGTTCGCTTGCTAAAATAAGAAAAAAACGCCGAGGGCAGGAATTCCACCAATATCAGGCTTCGTTTTTTCTTTGGGGTGAAGCCCTCAGACCAATTCGTCGACATTTCGACGAATGGTCCATATGTCGAATACTTCGACATATCGGACCTTTCCTTTTCCCAAAAAGAAAGGGATATGGGTTTGAACCTACAATCCCGTGAGGGATCGGTTGTCTCGCATCCGGTTCGAGATTCGTCAGCAAAGCTTCCGACGCACTACCGGATTATGCGACCTCGGCATATATGATAATATGTTGTGTTTGGTTAAAT
>JAQTMJ010000124.1 GCA_028714395.1 Candidatus Iainarchaeum sp.
TCAAGTTTCCAGCAGGTTAGTCCCTAGTCCGGATTTGCCAAGAGTGAGCGGTCATTATAAATTGCATCCTGAAACCGGTCTCCCTACCGGTGTTAAGCGTGACCGTTGCTCAACGCATTTCCGTAGCACTAACGGCCCGTACGTGGGCAGTCTGGCCTTGGGGTGTTTTACACTTGGGCCCCCTATAATAGATGCCTAAGTTAAGCCTTCCGAGCCACTCGGGTTAGTGGTGAAAGCTTCTCTCATGGACCTCGTGAAATTTGCAATTTCGGAAGGCCTCGTATTTAAAGACATCGTGGAAGCTCTCAAAATAGAGAGAACCTGTGAACAATATAGAGGATATGTTGAGGAAATTAAGGCCGAGGCAATCAAGTTGTCTGCTGAACGTCCTTTCAACGTGCTGTTTTTGTGTTCTAAAGCTTTTTTCGCTGCCATGGAGCGTTATCATCAAAACCGAAGTCCATAAAAATGAATAAATAGAGATAAATGATAATATGGACCTCAACACCGCCTGGAAAAAAACCTGCACCGTATTGCTCGGTTCGGACATCGGGGGCCTGGAGCAATACAAAGATTACCTGGGACGCTATGTCGAGCACTCGCACCTGCGCAAATCCGGGGAAGGAAAGGAGATTGCGGTGGATGGCAGGATTTGCGCCCAGGCCAGGGTAGCGGATTATTCGGATTTGGCGGATGGAAAGCAGGATACGCAGCTGAACATCAACGAGATAAAGGACATTGATTCGCTAATCGGGGCTGCGAAAGAGCATTTCGTCTATTCGGGAAACATGTGGCTGGGGAATTGCCAAGGGATATCAAAAAGCAACAAGTGCGTGGATTCCTTTTTCGTTGAAGAGTCGGAGCGGGTTTTCTACAGCAAGTACGTGTACCGCTCTTCCATAGTGCGGAACTGCGAGTTCGTCTTCGGCTCTGTGCACGCCGCGGAGATAAATTTCGGCATGAAGAACTACGAGACCTGGAGAAGCGTGCGCACGTTTGAAGTGTTCAGGCTGTACACCTCTTCAGATTGCTATTTCTGCGCCAACATGGACAGCTGCCAGAACTGCCTTTTCTGTTTCAACATAAAGAACAGCGCCAATTGCATAGGGAACCTCCAGCTTGAGCAGGGGCGCTTCCTCGAGCTGAAGAAAAAACTCGTTTCAGAAATGCGCCAGGAGCTCAAGGACAAGAAAAGGCTCCCTTCGGTATTTGACATAATGGGCGGTTCTCATGGAGGAAATTGAAAAGGCGTTCCAGGCAGTGACCCTTCCATTGCTGAACAAAAGATTAAGCAATCTCACGGATTACGAAGGCTGGCTTGTCAAGGACATAGTCCACAAAATCGTGCAGGTCAAATCAATAAAAAGCGGCAAGCCGGTTTCCATGCCCTCCATGCGCTTTTTCGAGGCCATAAAAGACAATTGCGTCTCTTTGGAAGAAGCTCTTGAACTGGGCAAATCCCATCTATCAGCAATTGAAGCAGATTCGCTCTCCCTCGCCAACGCATCCTCGGTTCTCAAGAACATCGCACGCACCACTCCGGAAGCGGTATACGGCACGAACATAGGAACCGTGGAATGCGCCGATTACGGCCCTTCGCAATACTGCTACCGCAGCTCGTTCGCCTGGTTCGACAAATTCTGCGCCTATTCTTTCTGGCCCAGGAATTCAGAATACATATTCGGTTGCTCCTCCATCATCGACTCCAGGTTCTGCATGAAATGCCACGACAGCGCGCAGCTCACGCGCTGCTTCGAAGTCCTGGACGGGAGCAATTCCAGCGACTGTTATTTCTGCCACAATGTGGAGAACGTGCAGAATGGTATACTTTGCTTCAATGCGAAGAACCTGCGCTACGCTGTCGGGAATGTTGAAGTGGGACGGGAAAAATTCACCGAGATGAAGAACATGCTCCTGAATCGCATTGTTCCTGAGCTGGAAAGCAGGAAGGATTTTGCCTATTCCATATTCGACCTTTACGGCATGAAAGCAAGCCATTAAATATCACGGATTGCATAATAGGACAACATGAGCAAAGTGAAGCTCGCCGCCGTAGGAGTTTATCATCACGACTGCCAGACCAGCCTGAGCTCGGAAAAATTCCCGGGCATAACGCTCGAGCAACTGAGCCCGGTCGTGTATTTCTCAAAGAAACCGGAAAAAGTTGATTACAGCCTTCTGTGGAGAGTGAGCGCGAATTCGCCTTCCGAGCTGGACCAATACCTCTCCTATGTAAAAAACGACGCAAAGACCAAGAGCCTGCGCCTGCTGGAAAAGGGAAAAACCAACGCCCATATCCTCCTTCGTTTCAAGGGCGCCACCTCCACCTACGACAAGGTGATGTCCAGCGGGGTAACCTATGCCTCGAACATACATGCAAAGGCAGGCTACGAAGTGCACACCGTAGTTTCTTCAGACATATCAAGCCTGGGCAAAATGCTGAAAGAACTTTCCGCAATAGGCGATGTAAAAATAATAAAGGCAGGAAATTACAAAACCGGCGCGCTTTCCCAGCTCCCGAATTTTACCAACAAGCAAATAGATGCGTTGCAGCTTGCCCTGATGAGCGATTACTACAAATGGCCCCGCGGCGCCACCCTTGAGAAGCTCGCGAAAGCTGCGCACCTGAGCAGGAGGAGCATGCAGGAGCGCCTCAGGAGGGCGGAATCCAAGCTCCTTCCGTTCGC
>JAQTMJ010000125.1 GCA_028714395.1 Candidatus Iainarchaeum sp.
AGGGATTTGAGGAGCAGCGCCTCTGCCTTCTTCCTGTCGAAATAAAAAACAAAGTGGAGGGCCATAAAGCCAAGGAAAATGTCCAGGGGGATTGTTAGAACTGTAGAAACGATAATGTGAAGGCCGTATCCTAGAATGAGAGGATCTGCAGTGGGGTTGAGAAGTATGAGAAGGATCGCCAACGGAATTACAACAACGAGCGAAAGAAAACTCGGGACTGAGGCGACTGAAAGCAGATCTGCTTCCTTGAACACATAGTTGAATTTTTTCGAAAAGAAATAGACGAGCAGGGAATAGAGTAAGAGGAAGGGGATGTGGTATAAAATTGCCGCCCAGTCAATGATGGCTATGGTTTCCTGGGAAAGGCCCTGGACCGAGTAGAGGAAAGGGTATAAATAGAGTGGAATGACGGCTATGAGCGAAGATAGCAAAAATACCGTAAAATGGTCCCACCCCAAGTCCACGGAATATTTTGAAAGCGAGAGCTTCATAAAATTATTACAAACATAAGGTTTATAGAATTGGTGTTCTGTGCCTATTATTCGCTGATTTTGCAATGCAATTCAGAGCCCGAAATCAGGATTGTTCAGCATGAGTTTGCGCACGTCTCTTACTCTTTTGAAGTCGTATATGCTTTCCCCGTCCAGCGGGTAGACGCGCACATCGTCCAGCTTCACGCTGCGCAGCAGGGGGGAAAGGAAATGCCTGCTGTCCACGTTCAGTATGTCGGTTCCGGGCGCCCAGGGATTCACCGCAGGAAGCACTAGCACATTCTCCTTTTTCGCAAAAAGGAAGCAGGGATACTTTTTCGAGGCCCCTATTTCGTCCCTTAATTTTATCGAGGGGTGCTCGTTCCCAATCACAACCAGCTTTCCCTTTTTTTCGATTTCGCTGTCCCCGTGGGTGAAGTAGGCGTCTTCGTTTTCATATTCCTTAAGTACCTGCATGTCCAAATCGCGCACCATGTTTTCCAGATAGAAATCGTGGTTGCCCTTGAGGATGTGAAGCTCGGCTTTTTTCCTGAGCTCCCGCATGAAAAAATCTATCTCGTTCCATTCCTGCTTGGATTCCTTTCCGAAGGTGTATTTTATGTCCCCGTTAAGGAGTATTTCCTTTATTTTGAAGCGGGAGCACACGCGCACGAATTTCTCAAGAATCATGCGGGTCTGCATGCGCGCAAGGCTCTCGCCCAAAGCTTCCTCAAAACCGATGTGCAAATCCGAAGCGGCAGCGAGCCCGCGCTTCTTGAATACCGCGATTCCTTCGGAAGTGAGGAACAGGCCTTTCGCGAGTTCTATTTCAGTTTGAGGATTATCCATACTTCATAAGCCTCGCGTGCATCTTTTTAATAAATTCTTTTCTGTCCTCAACAACAACTATGTCCCTTGCGCCCAAAGAGGCAAGGTTGAACGCGAACGGAGACGGGGTTTCAGGGGCCTTTATCACCAGCGTGCGGCGGCGCAGCTTCTCTATATAATCCAGCGCCTCGTCCACGTGCACAGCTTCCCGCATTATCTCCCCGTAGGTTTCCCTCAGCATGGGGAAATCAGGGAGGGCTTCGCGCATCAGCCGCAAAAGTATTTCGGAATTTATCTGCTGCCTTCCAAGGGGCATTTCCCTTCCCGGGTAGCGCTTGAGTATGAGGTAGCTCCTTCCTGCGACGTTCTTGAACCTGCGCTTGAGCATTTCCGTATTTTCCAGAGATTCCCTCAGCCGCTTCTGGAAATCGTCGAGCCATATGAGCTCCTCGGCGTCCAGCTTGGTCATCACCTTCTCCCTGGGGAGTCGGAGCACGAATCCGTAATCGGAGATGGAAGTAGCGACGTTGCATTTCTTCCTTTTTCCCAGCTCAAATGCGAAAACCCGCGCTATTGCGTCGTTGGCTTTCCTTCCGCAAAGTGAATGGAATATGTAATTCGGGAAGCCTTCATCATCTTTCCATTCCTCTATGAGGAACTCCTTTTCATTGGGAATCATGGAGTATTTCTCCTGCTCCTTCAAATAGCCGGAAACGGCTTTCGCTGTCTTCCCGTCAATCTGGAATTTCTCCATAAGCTCTTCATCCTTCATCCCTGATGCGACCACCCGGAATTTCTCTATTGCCAGCGCAAGCTCGTAGGAAAGGGGCAGGGTCTCTGAGAACCAGGCTGGAACCGTGGGCCTTTTGCTTTCAGCAGGGATTACGGAAACGCGGTTCGCGTAGCTGCCCAGGAACTCGTAGGTTTTTCCCCCAAGGACAAACACATCCCCGAGCAAAAGATTCTCGGCGAAATCCTCTTCTATCTCCCCCATGTACCTCTTTTCATGGAAAACTAGGATTTTGGGCTCGTCGGGTATGGTGCCCATGTTCATGTAGTAGATTGCGCGCGAGGATTTGCCTCTTTTTCCGAACTCCTCGCCCTCGTACCATATCTTTCCGTAAACGTAGCGCTCCTCAAGCATTGAGTAGAAGCCGCTCAGGTATTTCAGCACGTCCTCGAAATCGGTTTTTTCCAGGTCGGAATAGCAGTAGCTTTTCCTTATCACCTGGAATGCGTCTTCTTTTTTCCATTTTCTCTCCAAGGCCATGCCAAGCACGTGCTGCGCCAAAACGTCCAGGGCGTTCCTGTAAATCCTTATCTTGTCGAAGCGCTTGTTCCTCGCGCCGTAGGCAAGCACCACGTCTTCTATAAGG
>JAQTMJ010000126.1 GCA_028714395.1 Candidatus Iainarchaeum sp.
GTCTTTTCTCGTCTGCAGATCATCGCTGCGTAGGTCGACGTTCTTTCCGAATTCCGCAAATGCGCTGTATTCAACATCGCCACCGCCATACTCCTTGTTCTTTTCGAGTGCCTGAAGCGCAGTTTTTAGTCTATCCTTTTGCACTGGCGTAAGAACCGGGACCAATTTTTTAGTTGCGCTCCCCAATTTTATGTAAGATCCAAAATAGGAATTAAACGAACCTATAAGCTCCAATCTTTTTTTGTTTTTATCATTAGCGTCAGCTTCCAACAGTGTTAGAGCACCTGTGAGGCGGACCTTTTCATCAGAAGTTACAGCTGCCTTTTCCAAGGCCTTTTCTGCAGCCTTTATCTTCTCCAATAAATCGTTCCTATTTAGCGTGTCTTTTTCCAGAGCCTGTTTTATTGCTGCAATGCTCTCTTTAAGTGTGTCCGCCTTCGCTTTAACTGCTTGTGCATTAGCCATTTTGTCCACCTACTGGTTAGTCCACTTATCCACCTTTTCTTTGTATCTGTTGAAGTTGATTATAAAATCCTTAATCGTAGCATCGTCAATCTCATCAGTTTTCTTGTTAGTGCAGTAGCTCACGACGCTGTAAAATGCTTCAAGCCAAGCTCTCTTCTCGCTACTGGTTTTGGAATTAAAGTAGGTGGCGAATTCATTTCCTTTGCCGTTCAGCTCCTCCATAATCCTTTGGAGTGTGTTTATGTTGGTTTGGGCTTCTGTACTCAGTTCCCCTATATCACCTACGTTCAATTGTATTGAGGTTGTCGCCTGCGCTTCTGTTTTTCTAACCCATGGAGGGCCTTTCTGTGGCGCCTCCAGTGGTGCTTGTTTCTTGCCGGTCGTTTCCCCCAAGTCGATTTCCACTATCCCTGACCTTTCAATCGGCTGGGTTTCGCTTTTTCCAGCTTCGCCCTGCGTGAAGTAGAAATCCACTCCTCCGCCAAGGAAAGGCGGCTTCCTGCGCTCCTCCACGTTCCCGGTTCTGAACTGCGGTTTCTTCGCCGCCGCACCTTTATTAAAGTAAAATCTCTCGTCCTCGAGCTTCGGGAGTTTCACTTCCGGAACCTGCCGTTCCTCCTGCATAAAAATCGGCGTTTTAATCTTGGGTTTTTGGCCAAACGTGAAATCCGCGTTTTCCAGTTTGCCTCTGCCTCCCTTGAATAAACTGTTCCATGCCTTGTCCGTGCTTTTCACCTGGCTTTCCAAGCCACGCGTTGGCGCAGGCTCTTCTTTTTGCTCTGCGGCAGTTTCGAATTGCAATGGTCCGGTTTCCACCCTTGCAGGCACAACGGCCTTGGCTGCGCTTGCTGTGTCGGCTGGCCTGGAAAAGAGATGCGTCGAACGGTATTCGTTCACCCACAGAACAACCGGATTGGTCGCTGTTATGGTGATTTTACTTTTTCCCAATGGAATTTCGGCGCCGACTATGTAATCCCCCATATTGTCAAGGGTTTTTCCAGCCTCGAGGCACCTTTTGGCTATCGCAGTGACTATCGCCTTTCCATGCGGCCCCGCACCCCACAATTTGAGCATCTGCTCAATCTGGCCCATCACGTGCTCCTTCTCGCCTTTGGCAAAATCGTAATTATACGCCGCAAGGAGATTATACAAGTCGTCCCATCCGTACCTGCTCTTGCTCTGCGGTTCAAGCGCCTTGTTCAGTGCATTGATCGCAATCTGACGGGGTTTGGTGTCCAACTGGTCCTGCCCGTCTTTGTTGACAACATCCGGGGCCCATCTACTTGTCATATTTTCACCAGGTGCATGATTGCAAATTCAATCACGCATAAACATATTCTCTAACATATCTTATGCCTAAAACAATATAAGCTTTACGTATTTAAATACTTCCTGTTGGTTTCATGAGATACGCCATCCCGTTGATTCTCGCATTTCTCATTTTTTGCGGCTGCCTGGACCTCCAGCCCCAGCCCCTGAATGAAACAGGCTTCCTTCCTCCCATCCCGAACAGCACCCACCAGGGCACAACTTCCCCCATATCCTCGGGCCCGCTCCAGTGCAGCATGGCCGTGAACGGCTCGAACATAACCATAAGGATGGACGGCATGGACATTAGAAGCGATTATCTCAGCCCCGAGCTTAACAACACCATAATTACAATAATAAAGGGCGACAGCTATTACATTTCAGGGAACGCGCTCAACAGCAGCTGCGACTGGCTCTACCTGAACACAAGCGCGTTTAAAAGCCAGAACTACGAAACTAACGTTACAGCGCTGCCGGATTTCGGCATGCCGGAACTCGGGAGCTGCTCTCCCGGAACGTTCGGGCAGGAGATTTTCGAAATAAACGGCAGCGTGTGCGATTTCATGGAATCCATGGACATTACAGGGTGAACGGATGGTTGATGTCAGCAAGCTCACGAGAGACACGGTGGCCAGGGGCGGCGTGCTCGCAGTGCTCTACTTCGATTTGAGCGCCCCGAGCAAGGATGGTTTGCAGCAGCTCGGGACCGCGCTGGTGCAGAAGATACTTGACAGCCCGGGCGTGGTCTATGCCCTGGGCGAGATAGACGAGCCCATAGAGAACGAAGGGCTTTTCTCATGCCCTGTGGAAGTGAAGATACTCACCAAAAGCCTTGCCTCGCTCGCCAGGATATGCGGCAACCATACGCCCTTTTCCGTG
>JAQTMJ010000127.1 GCA_028714395.1 Candidatus Iainarchaeum sp.
GGCATTGATAGGCATATTGCAGCAGGTGCTCAAACGCCGTCTGCCTGATTTGACTGCGCTCAGCTTCCTCGCACATCCCAAGCGCTTTCTTGTAAATCCGGTTTGCCTTGCGCACATTTCCCAAAGTCGTGCTATAGCCTTGGTCAAACAGCAGGCACTCAGCAATCTTCAATTGCATCCCCACATCCGATTCCGGGACAAAATCAGCGGCAAATCCATAGGCCCTGCCTGCAATACTGTAATTCCTCTCCTGACATTTGTCCGCGTATTGCAGCAGGTGCTCAAACGCCGTCTGCCTGATTTGGTCGCGCTCAGCTTCCCCGCACAGATTAAGTGCTTTCCCATATGCCTGGTGCGCCTTGCCAAGATTTTCGGAAGCCAGGTGGTGTGCTGGGTCAGTGAGCAGCAGGTACTCGGCAATTCTCATGTTCACCCGCACGTTCGATTGTGGAGTAAGCCCACCTTCAAAATTTGCAAGTTCAATTTTCCCAAACCCAGGATGAGTATCCTCACCATATTCCACCAGGAGCTTCAGCACCTCTAGCGCGATTTCCTCCCGTTCGGCGTCGGTTCCGCACATCTTAACGGCATCCATGCATGCTTCATAAGCTTTTTTTATGCATTCAATCTTGGAGCCAGGTAGCATAGGATGGAGGAGCAACAGGCACTCGGCCTTCCCAAGCAGCTCCTGGGCGGAAAGCCCCACTCTCTTTTCTTTCGTCTCGTAAATCTCCAGCGCCATCCTGATGGCGGCTTCGAATTTTTGCCGATGCCATCCATTCCCGTTTCTCATATAAGCTTCCAAGTGCAGCTTCCCCATTTTGAGATATGCATCTGCCGTGGACTCAGGGGCGCAGGGAGCCCGCAATGATTCGGCGAAATCTCCAATACGCCTGAAGAAAGTCCCCGTCTCGGGAAATCTCTGTCTACCCCCACCGGGCGCCAGATTGATTTTGACTGCGTTTTTCATTTTTCCATCCTGCATCCAATATGCAATGTGTGTATATTTATAATTATGTGAAGCATAAAATTTATGAAGTTTTGCGTTAAATCGTAAAATTGCCGAATGAAACCGCGGTGGAATTTGCAAACTTGATGAAAACGTTAAGGTTTTTATCTTTTCACACCAAATCATTGCTATGCTCAATTACTCCCTTCTGCGCGAAATACAAAAAAAGGAGATTGAATCCTTCGAGCCAGTGAAAGTAGACAAGGACTTCTACGCGCAGCTGAGGCAGTTCCTGGAGCTCAAGAAGAGCGCGGCGCTCAAGAGCCAGTCGCTCATGGACATGCGCGAACTGGAGAACGTGAAAAAAGTCGCGAAGAGCATAATGGCCAAGAGGAAGGAGAAGCTGCTCATGCTCTCCTCGCTTTCCGAAGGCGAGGTGGATGGATTGACCGACGAGGAGCAGGCGTTCCTCAGGGAGCTCAGGCGCATCTCCTCGGACTCGTTCGGGCCCCTGGAATGCATTTTCGAGGAGCCCAGGGACGACCATTCAAGGATGAGGCTCAAGGTCGTGAAAACGATAGATGCTTATAAAGGTTTTGATAATAATATTTACGGGCCGTTCAAGGAAGGGGAAGAAATAACCCTCCCTGAGGAAGAGGCGGAGCTGCTTCTGAAAAGCAAGATGGCCGAACACATATACTAATTGCTCCGGTTCAAGGTGATTCAGAATGAAATATCCAAAAGAGGTCAGGACTTTCTGCCCGAACTGCAATTCGCACCAGCTGCACAAGGTGAGGCTGGCGAGCAAGGGGCGCGCCCGCTCCATGGCAGTCGGGAACAGGAAGCACGAGAGGAGCCTGCACGGCCACGGCGGAAAGCGCGCCGGCGAAAAGACCGTGAAGAAGCAGGGCAAGAGGCAGAAGATAATCCTGGAGTGCCAGAACTGCAAGAAGAAGCAGGAGCGCGTGGTCGGGACCAGGACCAAGAAAAAGCTTGAGATAAAGGCGTGATTTCTATGGCGAAATTCATAGTAGTGAAATGCAAGTGCGGCAACGAGCAGAAGATATTCGCGGCCCCTGCAATGAACGTGCAGTGCAGGGTGTGCAACGAACTGCTGGCCCAGCCCACCGGAGGCGGAGCCGCCCTCCTGGGCAAGCACATAAAGGATGCCGAATGAACGAAAAAACCAGGACTCCGGAGCAGAACGAACTGGTGCTTGCCACCGTGAGGAAGATAGTGCCCTACGGCGCTTTCTGCACCCTGCCCGAGTTCAACAACACCGAGGCGTTCCTCCACGTTTCCGAAGTCGCGTCGCGCTGGATAAAGAACATCCACGAGTTCCTCTCAGACAATCAGAAGCTGGTGGTGCGCGTCCTGCGCGTGGACCGGGAGAAAGGCCAGTTGGACGTTTCCCTCAGGCGCGTCAGCGAGGAGGAGAAGAAGAACAAGCTCGAATCCATAAAGCGCGCTTCGCGCTCGGACAAGCTGCTCACCATAGCGCTCCAGAAGATAAAGAGTCCCATGAAGCTTCCGGAGCTTTCGGCAAAACTTGAAGAAGTTTACGGCGAGCCCTACGCCTCAATGGAAGCAATACTTGAGGGCGACACGCTCACCGAGGTCCAGATTCCCGACGAGCTGAAGAAGGAGATAATAGACATAGTGCAGATGAGCATAAAGCGCGCCCGGGTTTCCAT
>JAQTMJ010000128.1 GCA_028714395.1 Candidatus Iainarchaeum sp.
TCCGATCTCACCAGCCCGGGTTTCACTGCCTCTATGTGCACTTCGCTGAACTCAGGAACGAAGCGGATGCTGCTCACTTCTGCTTCCGCAGGCAGCAGGGCCTTTATCTTCACTATGGCCTGCTCCATGTCCATGAGCACGGACGGGTCGGCCCTTATGAGCACTTTCTTCTTTATGGCGCCTGCCACGCGCTTTATGAGCTGGTCGCTCGCGTAGAACGCGCGGATGTTCCGCAGGTAAATGACTATGTTAAGCCCCTCGGGCTCCACCTTGGTGACCTCGCAGTCAGGCGGCATCAATTCTCCTACAATCTTTTCTATGTCCTTGTGATACAAATTAATCACCGTATACGCACTTTTTGGGGTTCGCGCATTGAATGCTTTCAGCATTTGCGCCAGGAATACAGAAAAAGCAAAACTTCAGGCTATGAGGCAAGGATCTGCCTGACCTCATCCTTCGAATACCTTCTGAATCCGTTATCATCAACTACTACCAAATCAACGCGCTCGCCGGTGGCCGCGTCCCTTTTCATGGCTGCGGAAACCGCCTTTGCCGCCACCCTAAGATTGTCCGCGGTAAGGGCTTCCTCCTTGTAAAGCTCTTCAAGCACACCGTAGGCTACCGGGGACCCGCTGCCGGTGCTGGCCAGCTTCTCCTCGGTAACTCCGCCGAGCATGTCCACGCTGTACAATCTCGGCTTTCCGTTGTCATAGCCTCCTACGAGGAGCTGCACGAAGAACGGGTAATATTTATACTGTACTAAAATGTTTGCCAGAAGCGTCGCAGCTGAGGAAACCGACATCTTCTTCCCCTGCCTGAGCGAATAGAGCTTTATCTCGGCCTGCATCCAGCGCACGAGCGTCTGCGCATCCCCCACGCCTCCTGCTATGGTCATGGCTATGCTGTCTGAAAGCGGGTAAATCTTGTCTATGTCCTTGCTCGCTATGAGGAAGCCCATGGTGGCGCGCCTGTCGCTCGCGAGCACCACTCCGTTCTTGCACACAAGGCCCACAGTGGTTGTACCGGTCTTGAGAGTTTTTGCGTTTTCTTCTTCCATAAGAATCACCGCCTAATGGCAAATATCGCCTTATTCACATTTTTTGTATATTCGGAGTAAAAAACCAAAAGCACGAATAGCTAATCTGGGATAAAGCTATTGGGGTGCAACTGTTTTATAAATCTTTTGCTCGCTCCTCGGCTTGTCTCTCGCCACAGTAATCATTTCCCGAATTCAAACTTCCCTGCGCCCTTCCTCAGCACCTTGCGCTCCACCCAGTCCACTACAGTAGAGGGCTGCTTTTCCGCGGTTTCGCCTCCGTCTATGCAAAGGTCAGCCGCTTTCAGCATTTTCTGCCCTACTTCCTTCATGCTGATTGGGTCCTTTCCTCCGCTTGCATTGGCGCTCGTCGCAATTACAGGAGTCCCGAAATCCAGCACAAGCTTGCGCAGGAAGAAATGGTGGGGAATGCGCACGCCTATTCTCTCATCCTGTCCTGCGAGTTTTTTCCCTTTTTTCAGCCTGAATATGAACGTGTACGGGCCTGGAAGCAGTTCGGAAAGCGCAAATACCGCATCCGAAGGTATTTCGCACCATTCCCTCATCATTTCCAGTCCGCTCATAACAACTGCAAAGGGCTTCCCGCGGTCCCGTCCCTTTAGTGAATAGATTCTTTCCAGCACATCGGGCTTTGTAGCATCCCCGCCTAGTCCATAAACAGTATCTGTGGGAAAAACCAGCACACCTCCTTTGCGCAAAACCTCCAGCCCGCGCGCTAAAGCTTTTGGATAGTCGCTCTCAAGAACAATTTTTTTCCCCATCTAAATCCCAGAATCAGACAAGTTCCGTGCTTTTGAAAAGCCGCTCGCAGTAGCTGCACCTGTAGTGCGTGCCCTCGAGCCCGAACTCCTCGTAGCCCTTTTCCGAATTGGTTATGCAATTTGGATTAGGGCATTTGCCCACGAAGAGTTTTTGGGGAAGCTCTGCATTGAATTTCTTCTCCACGCTCTCGTTCTTTATCACGTTTATCGTGGCGTTCGGTGCAACGAGCGCTATTATGTTTGCCTTTGCCGAATCCACGTAAATTCCTTCTATCTTAACTATGTCCTTGCGGCCCATCTTCTTGCTCGGCACGTTTATCATGAGCGCCAGGCGGTAAGGATAATCTTCGCCTATGCCCAGCAGGCCCAGCACCTTCCTGCCCATTCCGGCAGTTATGTGGTCTATCACGGTCCCGTTTGAGATTTTTTCAACTATCATCTAATCAACCTATTTTTTGTCTAGGCAATATTCTATTATGGCCATGCGCACAGGAACCGCGTTCGCGGCCTGCTGGAAATACCTCGCATGCCTGCTCTCGTCGACTTCCCTGCTTATCTCATCCGTCTTCGGAAGAGGCTGGAGCACTATGACATCCTTCTTCGCCTTCTCCAAATCCTGGAGCCTGAGCCTGAACTTCTCCTTTATCTTCTTGGCCTCGTATTTGTCCGCGAACCGCTCCTCCTGCACCCTCACGACGTAAACCACGTCCGCGTTCGAAAAATCAGGCTCGCTTCCTAGCTGCACCTTTGTCCCGAACTTTTCCTTCATCTCATCTAGTATATCCTGCCCGACCTCAAGGCCCTGGGG
>JAQTMJ010000129.1 GCA_028714395.1 Candidatus Iainarchaeum sp.
CGGCAGGAAGACGGCACCCCGCTTGCTGATTTCAAGGGAAACCCGACGGGCCATCTTTCGGGCCTGCTCTACCGCAACGCCCGTTTGCTTGAGAATGGCATAAAGCCGGTTTACGTGTTTGATGGCAAGCCCCCGGATTTCAAGGCCGCTGAAATAGCGCGCAGGAAGGAAATCAAAAAGGAAGCAGAAGCCAAATGGCGCGAAGCCCTTGACTACGGGCGCCTTGAGGAAGCCAAGCGCTTCGCCCAGGCCACCAGCAGGCTCACTTCGGAGATGATTGAGGAGTCCAAGCTGCTGCTCTCGGCCCTGGGGATCCAGCACCTGGAAGCGCCCAGCGAAGGCGAAGCCCAGGCCGCGCACATGGCTGCCATAGGGCTGGTGTACGCCTCGGCTTCCCAGGATTACGATTCCCTGCTTTTCGGGGCCCCGAAGCTGCTCAGGAACCTTTCCGTGAGCGGCAAGAGGAAGGTGCCCAGGCAAAACCGTTTCGTGCTGGTGGAACCCGAGGAGGTGCTTCTCGAAGAAGCGCTCTCAGCCAGCCAGCTTACCAGGGAAGGCCTTGTGCTGGTGGGCATGCTGTGCGGGAGTGATTTCAACATAGGCGTGAAAGGCGTGGGCCCTAAGACCGCCCTCAAAATAGTGAGGGAACATCCATCGCTTTCCCAGGTCAAGGCCTATGTGAAATCCAAATACAGCTATGAATTCGAGGAGGACGTGGAGGCGATATTCCAGTTCTTCATCCATCCTCCTGTAAAAGAGGCCCAGCCGGTCAAGTTAGGCACACTTCAGAAGGAAAAAATACTGGACTTGCTCGTGGAAAAGCACGATTTCTCCGAGGAGCGCGTCGGGCGGGTGCTTGAAAGCCTGGAAAAGCAGCTGGCTGAGAAAAGCTCGCAGAAAAGGATAGAGGACTGGTTTTAACTATATTCTGAAAATCTTTTTGGCCAGCTTCACTGCCGTGGTCGCGCCCCGCATGCTCACTCCGGGTCTGCTTCCATGAATCCTGCCTTTTTCCAGCGCTTTTTTCAGCCCCTTCGGCCCGCTCACGTCAATTTCCGGAACCTCTACATAAGTATTTCCTATCTCCCTTACAAAATGCGAGTCCCCGCCAGCACCCATGAGCTTCCGGTTCTCCTGGGCGAACTTCCTGGCCTTTCCGTTCTGCCAGCCGAAGGTGCACCTTGGATTGAACACCTCTACTATATCAACCCTTTTCGCAAGCTCAGATTCCGAAACCCCGTGGCGCATGCCGTCGTACATGTGCGGAAGGCAGCTCAAACCACCCTGCCCTGCAATCAAGTCCAGGGCTTCCAGGAAAGGGGTTTTTTTCTGAATCGGTTCGTTCAGATAAAGCCCTATCAAATCCCCTTCTGCGGTTTTTATCTCCTCCCCAGGTATGAATGAAAAATCCATCCTGCGCAGCGGCTCGTGGGCGCCGATGGTGTTGTGGTCCGTGATTGCAGGCACTATCTTGAGTTCGCGGCATTTCCTCACGATGTCCTTCAGGTTGCTCAGCGAATCAACCGAGTACCGTGTGTGTAAATGCAAATCCAGCTTCATCTTTTAAGCCCCGTAATAGGAGTGTGGGGGTTAGTCCGCCTTAGGTTTTGCCCGGCATTTGACTGCGCGTTTTCCGCTTGCGCGAAAAAGCGCTGCAAACCTTGCAGCTTGCAGAGCGATTTAATCTTGCATCCTATGCGGCACGGAAACCGCGTTTCATCTTTTCTTCGGCGCTCCCTTCTTCATAGCTTCGTGCCTGGAAAAGTCGGTTTCTGTATGGTTTCCGGGTCCCTTAAAGACCTTTTGCCTCGGATGGGCGGAACTTCCTCACCCAAAAAGGGCGTAGCCGGTCCCCCACACAAAATTAATTGCGCTTCCCCGGCTTTTATACCTTCTGTTTCCACAAAAACCGCTCGGAGAATATGTCGAAAAATATGAATTCCGGCGCCCGCACGTACGGCTTTCCGAGCAGCACGCACGCTGCCTGGGAAGCAGAAATCGAGCCGGCCAGAACCGCCGCAGGCGCAATCACGCTTTTTTTCACGCCTTCTCTGGCTTCTCCGAAAACATCCTTGAACCGCGCCCTGTCAAACACGCTCACCATCCCCATGGATTTCCCTGCAGAGCAGAAAACATATGGAATCTTCATTTTTCTGCAGAAAGCGGCGATATTTTTCCGCGCCTCCATATTATCTGTTCCATCCACCATCACATCGCATTTCCGCAGTTTCGCGGCGTTCTTCTTGTTGAATTCCTCGGCATATGCCTCCACGCGCACTTCCGGATTTATTTTCCTTGCCTTCGCTGCCGCAACCCCTGCCTTGAATTTTCCAACATTCGAATCCACTGCGTAAAGCTGCCTGTTGAAATTGCTTTCCTCAAACCTGTCCCTGTCGAAAATCACGAAATTCCCAATTCCCAGCCGCACCAATATCTCGAACGCAGGGCTCCCGATTCCACCCAATCCGACTATTCCGACGGTTGATTCTGCAAGTTTTTTCTGCTCCCTTTCACTAACAGTCCCGGCATTCCTGAGGAATATTCCATCGACCATAGCCAATTATTAATTGCACGACTTAAAAAATCCACTATGCCAGCG
>JAQTMJ010000130.1 GCA_028714395.1 Candidatus Iainarchaeum sp.
TGGAGGTTTGAAGATGGAAAAGCCGAAAAAGGTTCTCATAAGAGGCTCAGGCCCGATAGTAATCGGGCAGGCGGCCGAGTTTGATTACTCAGGAACCCAGGCGTGCAGGGCGTTCAGGGAAGAAGGGATAAAAACAATTTTGGTGAATTCCAACCCCGCTACAATACAAACTGATAGGGAAATAGCCGACGCAATTTATGTGGAGCCTTTGAACGCTGAATTTTTGGACATAATACTAGAGCGGGAAAAGCCGGACGCGATTTTCGGGAATGCAGGAGGCCAGACCGGCCTGAACCTCACCATGGAATTGCACAAAAAAGGGATTTTGAAAAAGCACGGGGTTAAAGTAATAGGAACAGGACCCGAATCCATAGAAAAAGGCGAAAGCAGGAGCGCATTCGCGGCCTGCATGAGAAAAATAGGGCAGCCCATTCTTGAAAGCAAGGCGGTCAAGACAAAGGAGGACGGGCTTGCATTCGCGGAAAAAATCGGCTATCCCATAATCTCAAGGCCTGCATACACTCTTGGCGGAACAGGGGGCGGAATCGCTGAAAATAAAAGCGAATTGGAAATTCTTTTGGAAAATGGATTGATGCTCAGCCCTACTCAAGAGGTTCTTTTGGAAAAGAGCGTAGCCGGCTGGGGAGAATTCGAATACGAAGTGGTGCGCGATTCCTTTGGAAACAAAGTGATAGTGTGCAACATGGAGAATTTCGACCCTATGGGAATACACACAGGGGAAAGCATAGTGATAGCGCCTTCCCAGACTTTAAGCGACCCAGAGCACCAGATGCTGAGAGATGCAAGTTTTGCAATAGTGGATGAATTGGGGATAGTGGGAAGCTGCAACGTGCAGTTCGCGTTGAACCAGCAAACGGGAAAATACTTCGTAATTGAAGTGAACCCAAGGTTATCTCGTTCTAGCGCACTGGCGAGCAAAGCTACCGGATATCCGATTGCGCGCCTTGCAGCCAAGCTCGCACTGGGCTACAAATTGTATGAAGTGCAGAACGCGGTCACGCAGTCCACCCCTGCCTCCTTCGAGCCTTCCCTGGATTATATAGTAGTAAAGATACCCCGCTGGCCATTTGACAAGTTCCCGCACATAGAAAGGAAAATCGGGACGCAGATGAAGAGCACAGGGGAAGTGATGGCCATAGGGCGCACTTTCGAGGAATCCTTGCAAAAAGCCATAAGGAGCCTGGACACAAGGTTGCCGAAAATAGGCGACCCCTGGGCGCACCTCTTCCCTCCAACTGATTTGCGTTTGTTCGCCATAATGGAGCTTCTCAGGACCGGAACAGATGTCCAGGAAATCCAGTCCAAAACGAAAATACATTTATGGTTCCTGAAGAAATTGAAAAAATTGGTTGATTTTGAAAAAACAATAGCGAACTCCCCTCTTTCCCAGAATCTGCTCAGGGAAGCGAAGCGCATGGGATTCACGGATGCGCAGATAGGGGCGCTCAAGGGGCTTCCGGAAATGGAAGTGCGGCGCATGAGGAAGGAAGCAGGAATAATCCCGACATACAAGATGGTTGACACGGTCGCAGGGGAATTCGAAGCGAAAACCCCTTATTTATACTCGACCTACGAGCACGAGAACGAGGCGCTTCCGCTTGAAGGCAAGAAAGTGGTTATCCTGGGTGCAGGCCCCATACGCATAGGCCAGGGAATTGAATTCGACTATTGCACGGTGCATGCCGCATTCTCTTTGAAGGAGCTTGGAGTGAAAAGCATAGTGATAAACAACAACCCGGAAACAGTGAGCACGGATTTCGATATCGGGGACAGGCTCTACTTCGAGCCCCTCACATTTGAAGATGTCATGAACGTATTGGAAAACGAGGGGATGCCCGATGTGCTTGTGCAGTATGGAGGCCAGACAAGCATAAACCTCGCTGCAAAACTGGACGGCCATGCAAAAATTCTGGGAACGGATATGAAAGGAATTGATATTGCAGAAGATAGGGAACTTTTCCGTTCGCTTGCAATGGAACTGGAAATCCCCCAGCCCGCGAACGGTACAGCGAAAAGCGAAGAGGATGCATTGGAAATAGCCGCGCACATCTCCTACCCGGTTGTGGTGCGCCCGAGCTACGTGATTGCAGGGCGCGCGATGCAGATAATACACTCTTCCGAGGAGCTTAAGAAATACATAAACGAGGCAGTGGAAGTGAGCGAGAAGCGCCCTGTTTTGATAGACAAATACCTGGACAATTCCATAGAGTGCGAGGTTGATGGAGTGAGCGACGGGATGAACATCTACATAGCAGGAATAATGGAGCACATAGAATACGCGGGGGTGCACAGCGGGGACGCTAATATAGTGTATCCTTCCATCCGGCTCACTGAAAAGAGCAAGCGAACAATAGAGGATTACTCCAGGAAGCTGTGCAGGTCGCTTGGAATAATAGGATTTTTCAACATGCAGTTCGCGGTAAGGGAAGGGACTGTTTACATACTGGAAACCAATCCGCGCGCAAGCCGCACAGTCCCGTTCATAAGCAAGGCAAGAGGGATAAATTTAGCGAAAATGTCAACTGCCGCGATGCTCGGGAAGCAGCTTCCAAGCA
>JAQTMJ010000131.1 GCA_028714395.1 Candidatus Iainarchaeum sp.
GGTTCGCTGCAGCGAGTATGGCGGTCTTGGCCCTGAACCTGGCCACAAGGCCGGCTTTTGCAACGCTCACGGTCTGGCTTTCCATCACTTCGTGAAGGGCTGCGCGGTCGTCCTCCTCTATCTTGTCGAATTCGTCTATGGCCGCGAGGCCTCCGCTCGCAAGCACGAGAGCTCCGGCCTTGAGCGTCCATCCGCCCCCGCTGAGCTCGTCCTTTTCCACAGCCACGGTGAGCCCCACTCCGGAGACGGATTTGCCGCTGGTGTATATGTGCTTGGGCGCGATTTCCATCACGCTCTGCAAAAATCTGCTTTTGGCTATTCCAGGGTCGCCGATGAGCAGTATGTGTATGTCATCGCGTATGGGCAGCCCCTGGGTCACTTTTCCCCTCGTTCCGCCGAAAAGCTGGAGCGCGATTGCGTATTTTATCTCGCTGTGGCCGTATATGCTGGGGGCTATGGAATCCCGGATGCGCTCCGCGAGCTTGGGGTCCTTGGAGAAATCCACTATGCGCCGCGCGTCTTCTTTCGTGAGGTCCATCTCCTCGAAGTCGCGCCTGATGTTGTGCATGGAATTCACTTCCAGGTAGCGGCCGTATATCATCTCGGTCTTGCCTTTCTGGGCAGTGGGGGGCTTGAGGCGGAGTACACCCACTATATCTATATTAT
The DNA here is from genome assembly GCA_028714395.1 of Candidatus Iainarchaeum sp. GTDB lineage: Archaea > Micrarchaeota > Micrarchaeia > Anstonellales > Bilamarchaeaceae > JAHJBR01. Next base: position 667 of record JAQTMJ010000131.1, read on the forward strand.
CTCCAGGCACGAAGGAATTCACCTGGTCATCCTCGAGCCAGAGCTCCACCCGGGCTGCAGGGGTGCCGCCGCGCACGCGCTCCAGCAGGTCCTGTATCTCCGCTTTCTGGAGGTCCACGAACTTGCTCTCCTCGTCAAGGTGCTTGAGCGCGATTTTCTTGCAGGATTCGCACCTTCTCAGGGGGACGAAATCCCGCTCCACGGGAACTTTGTAAACAGAGTCGCAGACCTGGCACTTGTATACAGCAATCTGCATGCGGTGCATCACGTCCGCGCGCCGGGTGACCACGCCTTTCGCGGCGATGAGTTCGCCGATGTTCCTGGAGCTCAGATTCTCTATGAGCTGGTTGTTGTCAGGGACGTTGAAGAAGCGCACGTGCGGGGAGAACAGTCCATGACCCGGAACTGTGATGTTCATCTTCTTTATGGCTTCGCGCGCGGCTGAGAGCACTTCGTCGGGCTTTCGGAGCAGCCTGTCGGCTATGTCCACGTCGTACTTGTCCAGGTCGCGGTAGTCCACCATCAGGCTCTTGCGCGCAGGGTAGTGGGCCACCAGCTCGTTTATCTTCTCCTTGTGCGTAGTGTCGAAGAAATCGTGCAACACGCCCACGAGAGAAGAGATGTCCTCCTGCATTTCATCATCCAAAATTATTGCCGTCCGAATAAATGATTCGGTCGGCGTAATAGCCAAACATTCCGCCGGAATGCCGGCGGAAATTCTCGAAGACTTGCGTCTTCAAAACCGCGTTGAAGCGCAATAAATCATTATTCGAAAGACTTTCGCGGTTGACTATAAGCTGTTTGGGAAGATAGTATGGGCGCGCGGGTTTTAATAATTTTGGTATTTGGATGCGGGCAGGGTATTTTCCAACCAAGCATCCGTCGCTATTCCGACGAACGGACGATGGAGAATCGCTTCACGCCCCAGGCGCACAATTTAATAAGCTTTTTTTCATAATGACATAAAAATAGATATGACACGGGGTGCATTGTATGATAGATGACCATAAGAGACTGGTTGCGGTGCTCAATGAAAAGATTGAAGCTGGAAAAGTCATGAATGCTCTCGCGCACATGTCTCTGGGCCTTGGAGGCAGTGTTCCTGACAGAGAAGAGCTAAAATTAATGAATTACAGGGATGCTGGGGGAAATGACCATGCAAATATATCAGCAAGGCCGTTTATCATCCTTCAGGCGCGGAACTCTAATCAGATCAGGATACTGAGAAATGCGGCAATCCAGAACAACATTAGATTTGTTGATTTTACCAATACGATGACTGAAGGCACTTACGAGGACCAGATCAAGCGGTCCGGCGAAACAAAAGAGGAAGATCTGGAATACTGGGGGATGGTTGTTTTCGGCGATGAGGCGATAGTTTCGGAACTCACGAGAAAATTCTCATTGTGGAAATAGAACGCCCATAAACCTGCGAATGATTCGGTTTGTCTTTGTTATTTGATTTGTTTGGGATTTTCCCGGGCGTGATTGAGGTTTATAATTTTTCGCTGGCTATGCTCACCATGGCAGCAAAGGCAGTTCTTCTCATATTGGATGGATTGGGCGACCTTCCGGCGCCGGTTAAAACCCCGCTCGAGATGGCGGTGAAGCCGAATTTGGACGCGCTTGCGAAGAAGGGGATGCAGGGCCTGATGGCCACCATTGCAAGGGGGGTGGTCCCGGGAAGCGACACTGCGCACCTGCAGATACTGGGATACAGCCCAAAGAGGTATTATGGCGGAAGGGGGCCGCTGGAGGCGCTCGGGACTGGAATGGAAATTAGAAGGGGGGACATAGCTTTCAGGGCCAACTTTGCCACCATGAAGGGAAACCGGGTGGTGGACAGGAGAGCCGGACGATTGGACAGCGCGAGCGCCAAGCTCTTGGAGAAGG
>JAQTMJ010000132.1 GCA_028714395.1 Candidatus Iainarchaeum sp.
GGGAAAACGCGCAAAGGAGAAAATCGGGAAGGAAATGGGCGAGCAAGAGAAGGAAGAAATAGCTTCCAAGGCCGGCATCGCGGCGATAAAATTCTCCTTCCTGAGGGCAACTCCTGAGAGGAAAATAGTGTTTGAATGGGATCGTGCGCTCTCTTTAGAGGGGGATTCTGGGCCGTACCTGCAGTACGCATATGTGCGCACGCTTGGCATATTGAATAAATGGGGCGGAAAAATCAGCGGGATGGGAAAAGTGGGGTCAGAATTGAATGAGGATGAGAAAATGGTGCTCAGGCAGGTTGCGCAATTCCAGGAAATCACGGAAAAAGCCGCAAGGGATTTGAGGCCACACTATATTGCAGAGTATGCGCTGGAGCTTTCCACCCTGTTCAGCAAATTTTATACGAAAAATCCGGTGCTGAATGCAGATAATGAATTAGACAAGAAGAAGAGGCTGCTTATAGTGGCTGCAACCGCGAACACGCTGAAGAACGCGCTGGAACTATTGGGAATAGAAGCGCTTGAGAGAATGTAGCGGATTATTGCTTTAATCTCTGCATTCGCTATTTGCTTTTTACGTATGCCAGCGCCTCCTCGAAATCCATCCCGACTCCGAATTTTTTGAAATAGGAAAGGACGTTGCGCACGTCCCGCTCCAGGAATTCAAGGGCTTTGGGGTGCGCCAGCGGAACTCCCTGGCCCCAATCAATCATGTATGTGGTGCCATCATTCGCAACGAGTATGTTGTATTCGCTCAAATCAGCATGCACAAGACCGGCAGCATAGAGCTTTTTCACGTCCTCAAGCACCATATTCAACTGCCTTTCCTCGCAGATGGTCTGGATCAGCTTCGGGTAGGGCAGCTTTTCGCCGCCCAGGAAGCCCATCACTACCGCGTTCCCCTCCAAGATTATGGGCGTGGGGGCGCGCACCCCTGCCTGTTCGCACAGCTCCAGGTTCTTGAACTCCTTTTTTGCGAATGCGTAAACCACGTCCTTCTCGTTCCATTTTATCTTCTCGAAGCGAGGGTCGCCCTTTATGTAGTCGCCCTTGCGCGAGAATATTGAAGTAGTAATTTTGTATATTTTAACTGCGAGCGCGGCTCCGGAAGGCGCGGTGGCCTTGAACACTATGGACTCTTTTCCGGTCGAGACAGGGTAGTCGAGGTTTGCGAGTATCCTTTTCTTTATGAGCTTGGAGACGTGGAGAAGGGTGCGCCTGTCGAATACGTCGCTCTCCACCTTTGCGCGCTCCTTGAGCTGGTGGATGTACTTATCAGGCCTTTTGCCGCTTGTTCCGGGCGTTCCCATAAGGATTTATAGATTATACAATGCTTAAAATGTTGTTCATAAATCAGGATTAGCGGTGGGATGATGAAAACCAGGAAGGAAAGCGATTTTCTAGGAAGCGTGGAAGTGCCTGCTGAAGCCTATTACGGCGTGTTCACTGTGCGGGCGCTCAGGAATTTCAGCATAAGCGGAATAAAAGCACCTGAGAAATTCATACGCTCCCTGGCTTTGGTGAAAAAGGCGTGCGCGCTTGCAAATATGGAGCTGGGTTTGCTGGACAAGAGAAGCGGGAATGCGATTGTGCAGGCTGCTGATGAAGTTATTAAAGGAAAGCACACGGAGCAGTTTCCCTTGGACGTTTACCAGGCAGGCGCTGGAACCCCGTACAATATGAACATGAATGAGGTGCTTTCAAACAGGGCGCTTGAAATCCTAGGGCAGGAGCGCGGAAAATATGAAATAGTGAATCCGAACAACCATGCGAACATGTCCCAGTCCTCGAATGATGTGATACCTACTGCCACGCGCATATCCGTACTGTATGCGATTGCAGAGCTTTTGCCTTCATTGGAGAAACTGGAAAAAGCGCTGGAAAGGAAAGGCGACGAATTTTCAAAGATAGTGAAGACAGGAAGGACGCATTATCAGGATGCGGTTCCCATAACGCTCGGGCAGGAATTCCATGCGTATGCGAATAGAATAAGGGAAGCGGAAAAAAGGATAAAAAATGCGAGCGAGGAACTGAAGAATTTGGGAATTGGGGGAACTGCAATAGGGACCGGGATAAACACGCATCCTAAATTCAGCGGGCTGGTGGTGGAAAGGCTGAATGCTGAGAGTGGATTCGGGCTGAAAGTTGCAGATGATAAAATAGATAAGACGCAGAATTTTGATGATTTTGTTTCGGTTTCAAACTCGCTGAGGATGCTGTGCGTGGATTTGCTCAAGATTTCCAATGATTTGAAATTGCTCAATTCAGGCCCGAATGCAGGGATTGCGGAGATAATGCTCCCAGAAGTGGAGCCCGGCTCGTCCATAATGCCCGGGAAAGTGAACCCGTCCATTCCTGAATGCCTGGACATGGTGTGCTTTGAGGTAATGGGAAGGGATCAGGCGGTGATGCTGGGAGCTGCGAACGGGGTGCTCGAACTCAATGTTTACACTCCGCTCATAATGCACGATTTGCTGGATTCGCTTTCAATATTGAAGAATGCGATTGGGATGTTTTCGGATTTGTGCATTGAAGGG
>JAQTMJ010000133.1 GCA_028714395.1 Candidatus Iainarchaeum sp.
GAGCTTCCTCATTCTCTTCGGGCTGGTTTTCCATGCCCTTTTCCTCCCTTTCGATTTCCAGCGAATAATCTTCAGGATTTTCCGGAGCCGGCGGGGACTGCTGGGCCTCGCGCACCAGGCGCTCAATTTCTGACCGCAACGAAGGCTTTTCAGGCGGCTTTTCCTTTTCTGGAGGCTGCTCAGGCTCCTGGCGAGTTTGCTCCTGGCGGGCAATGGGCAGTTTTGGAGCCTGCTGGCTTCCGCGGTAATGGATGGTGCGCGTGGGGAACGGTATCTCTATGCCCTCTTTCCTGAACGCGTAGAATATCGCCCGGTTCACTTCATCAAGGGCTGCCACGCGGAGCGTGTAATTCCTCACCGCGTAGGTGAACTTGAATTCCAGGCTGGAATCGGCAAAAGAGGTGAAGCGCACCTGGGGCTCGTACTCGGCGAGGTTCTGGCTGCTCCGGGACGCTTCCTCTATGGCTTTTTTTATCACTTCGGAAACATGGTTCACGTCGGAATCGTAGGAAACGCCCACGCTTCCGGTCTGGAGCACCTTTTCATCCGGCTTGAAGTAATTGGTTATTATGCCCTGGGCCAGCTTCGTGTTCGGGACCACTATGAAATTGTTCTGCGGGTTGAGAATCCGCGTGCTCCTCCAGCCCATCTCCTGCACCACGCCCTCTATGCCGCTGTCCGTGCTTATGTAGTCGCCCCTCCTGAGCGGCCTGTCCACTGCGATGTTCACGCCTGCGAAGAAGTTTCCCAGGGAATCCTGGAGCGCGAGCGCCACCGCGAGGCTTGCTATGCCCAGGCCTGCGAGCAGCGGGGTTATCTGCAGCCCCAGGTTGCCCAGTATCATCAGTATTGCAACCACGTATATTACTGCCCGGATGACTTTCTGTATGAGCGGAACCAGCTCGTCATCAAGCGTGGAGCTTGTCTTGGGGGCTATCTCGGTCTGGTACCATTTCAGGAGTGTGATGGAAATCCTGTCTAAAGCGAAGGCCGCATTTACCATTAAAGCAACGGTGTATAGGGCGCTGAGCCCCAGGTCCCCGATTTTGGTGGCCGGGTAGGTGTAATTCAGCGAGAGGAAAATCGCTGTGAAAGCTATGAGCAGTTTTGCCGGGCCCTTCAGCCCTGCAATCAGCTCGTCATCGAAAGTGGTCTTGGTTTTTTCGCTTGCCTTCCTCATCAGGTAGAAAACCGCCCTGTATATCGCATAGAGTATTATGGAGAAAAGCGCAAGCTCTACCAGCCACGCTGTGAAGCGGCCGCCAGGAAGCGAGAATATGAAGTTTATTAATTGATCCCACCATTCTGCCATAAAGTAACATTACTCAAAAAGGTTTTAAAAGCGGATTGCCGATGTTCATCTATGTCACTCATGAGCGATATGGACGTGCTGGACGCCGTAAAGGCAGGCGAAATCAGGGTGGAGCCCTTCGAACGCGCGTTCCTAGGGCCGGACAGCCTGGACATACGGCTCGGCAACGACATGCTGGTTTCAAAAACTGTGGGAAAGACCATAGACCCGAACAGGCCCGAGAACTTCTTCGAGGCCAGGAAGATAAACGGCTCTTTCACTCTTGAGCCCGGTCAGTTCGTGCTCGGCACCACCGTGGAGAGGATTTCTCTTTCGGAAAGCGTTTCCGCGCAGATTGAGGGGCGTTCCAGCCTGGGAAGGCTGGGTATAATGGTGCACATGACCGCAGGGATAATTCATGCGGGGTTCGGGGCAAAGGAGCCCAGTGCGCTCACCCTGGAGATTTATTCTGTTAATCCTAATAGCGTGTTTTTGCATGCAGGTATGAAAATAGCGCAGCTCTCGTTCTTCAGGCTGAACAGGAAGGCGAGCAAAGGCTATGATTTCATGGCGACGAGCAAGTACGTGAGCCAGAGCAAGCCGCTGCCCCCGAAGGCGGAGAAGTGAAAGGGCTATGTCCTCTGATGGAGAATCCGAAAGATTCGATGCGCGGGACCTCATACAACGCGCTGTGGGCTCGCTCGCAGGCGCGCTCATCTATGCCTACCAGACGGACATCGCGCGCATTGCAGATTCGCTGCCGGACATAAACACGCTGCTCATAGTGCTCATTACGCTCGCCCTGTCGTTCTTCATCGGCTACGGCATAGGGGTGAGGCGGCTGGGAACGAAGAAGATGCGGACCATTTTAGGCGTGTTCCCACTCCGCCTGGCCGTGCACTACTGCTTTGCAATCTTTTTCTCTGCGGCCATGCTCTGGCTTCTGGGGATAAATAGTGCAGGCACTCCGCTTGGAACAATGATGCGGCGCATTGCGGTGCTTTCGCTTCCGGCCACGCTGCTAGGGAGCGCGTTCGACCTGGTGGAGAGCCAGAAAAATTAGGGAATGGTTTTTACAAAAGGCTAATCCGCCAGCCTGAATTCCCAAACCGCTTGCTTGGCGTTGTGGAATACGGCATAATCACCAAGCTTCTTAAATCCCAATTTGAGGTAGAACGCCTCAACATCTTTGGAAGCCGTACACCTGAAATAGTCCTTTCCAAGGCTGCGGGCATT
>JAQTMJ010000134.1 GCA_028714395.1 Candidatus Iainarchaeum sp.
CTAAGCCTTTGCTCGATTCCTATTCGGGGATTTAGTTTTTAAATTATGGGGAGAGCGGGTATTTTTCCAGGTAAACCTGGGTCTGGAATATGGTGAGTATGGGAATGAGCAGCAGCCCGTTCACCGCAAGCACCAGATACTTGGCTATGGAGACAGGGATGAGCAGGAATAGCGTGAGCTCCACGAAGGACATCACGAAGAGCGCGGCCACCACCCAGAGGAGCACGAGCTTCCATTTCGCAACGACCATTTTCGCCGAGAGCGCGACCGCCCTGAAGGTGTCCATGTCATCGACAACTATCGCGGGCGGGACGAAGAACACGGCCAGGAAGAAAATGAACGAGAGCAGCGGGTAGATGATGTTGTGGTAGGGGCTGTCGAAGGTGGCCACGTTCACGGTCAGCGCGAGCAGAACCGCGATTGTGTAAATGAGAAATACTTTCACGGCGTACTTGAATATGCCGCTGAAAATCTCCTTGGGTATTTTGTTCTGGGTGCGGTTGGCCTTTATCAGCAGGTTTATGTTGGTTATGGCGTCCGCGAAGATGAACAGCGAGAGAAGGTATGCTAGCACCACCACCGCCACGTCCATGGCATTCATTTCAGGTATGCTGCCCACGCGCAGGAACGAGCCGCCCAGGCTGAGGTAGGTGGGGCTCGGGGCAAGGAACAGGGCGAGCATCGAGATTACGAACATCACTGAGAATATGAAGATAAGCCAGGTGTTCCGTTTCCATTCCTTCTCGGTGTCGTTCAATATTTTCCTGAGGCTCATGGCAATCTATCTGTGAAAATGTTTTTAAGAGTGCGCAGTGGGCAGAATCCTGCGTCTTAGCCGCGCAGTCGGGCGTTCAATTGGATATTATGAGCAAGTCTGGAAGCGAATCTATGCTTTCTTTTGCCCCATTGCGCCTTTTTCTGTTGAGGGTCACCGAAGTTCGGGCCGCGCGGTACATCTCCCTGTCGCCCTCCGAATTGCCTACTGCTACGACCTGCGCGGGCTTCAAGGCAAGCTGCCGCATAATCGCTTTCAGAGCCCTGCCTTTGTGAAAGAGGCGGCGGCCACCACGGAAAATAGGCACAACCACTTTGCCGGTTATTTCGTTTTCAGCTGTTTCCAGTTTGGGGCATACTATGAAATCGAAGAACTGCGGCCTGAACACAGAGGATACTATCAGATCGTAGGCGTATGATATCAGCGCTATCTTGTAGCCCATTCGACGCAGGTAGAAGATGGTTTCTTCAGCAAAGCGCTTCTTCCTGACCTTCCCGGCAACTCCCTCGAAAACTGCGACGTTGATGCCTTTCAGGGCTTTCGCCACGTACATGGTGAGTCGCCTTTCGCTTATTTCGCCCCGCAGGAAGGCGGCGCGCCAGCTTCTGAGGCGGCCAGAGAAGCCGAATTTGCGTGCTATGACGTCTATGCTCCTGTCCTCAGTGAGTGTTCCGTCTAAATCAAATGCTATCAGCCTGTGCTTGCGCGCAAGAAAGCCGGCCTGCTGTAGTATCGTGCGCGAAACTTCCTCCGCGGTCCGCACCTTGGAGGCGTGCTCCCTGTGCTTGTGTTTGATCTCGCCTATGTTAACTTCAACTATTTTTTCCCCGGCTTTGAGCGCTGAAAGGATTATGGAAATATCGATGCCCCAGTCAGTATCTACATCAAGGTCCAGTAAAAGGCCTTTGCGTATGGCGAACTGACCGCTCAGGGGCTGTCCAAGCGCGAGTTCGGAAAAAATGTGCTTGAGCAGGGGCTTCGCGGTGAAATCGGTTATCCTGCCTTCAAGTGGATAATAGGTTGATTTGCATATATTGCACTCGTGGTTGATTATTGGCGTTGCAAGCTTCTCCACCACTTCATTTGAAAAACCTTCAAGATCCGCGTCTATGAAAACTAGGAGGTCGTTTTTGGCGGCCCTGGCGCCGCTCATTATCGCGGCACCTTTTCCCTTGTTTTTCGCATGCCGCACCAGGCGCGCCCCGCTTTCGCGCGCCACTTTCGCCGAACTGTCGGCTGAGCCATCGTCCACCACTACCACTTCCGAAACTATGCGTGATTTGAGGCACTCTACTATCACTGCCCCAAGCGTGCTTTCCTCGTTGTAGCACGGTATTATCACCGAGGCTCTGTCAGGACTAAGCAGGTTCCTTATGAAATCCAAAATAATGTCGCCTGGCTCAATTTTTTGTTCTGTATCCATAAAACGATTTTCTCCGGGGCGTTTAATAATTCGGCAGTTCCACCATCGCCGTAATGCGCTTCCACGATTGTTGAAAGTGCTTGATTTCAGCCTTTCCCTATTTTATATTTTCCGAGGTTGATTGCTCTTAGAACCCCGAGTGAAAGATTGGTAGCAGACTCTTTTATCGTCCCCACCTCGCCCCCCAAGCTATCCATCACGTAATTAGTCGCGTTCACGGGCGCCAGCACGAGAAGGGAAAGTTCTTTGGCGAGGGGCACGAGCCCTTCCAGCATCTTCCTGGAATGCTGGGCTTCCCGCCCCATGAAACGCAGCA